>JBKJLB010000175.1:0-7363 GCA_046597075.1 Pelobium sp. | reverse complement strand
ATTTCGCGTTAACGATAGGAGCGGTAGCTTTTTTGGTTTCCTTCGGCTGCGCTTAGGAAAATAGCCAAAAAACTATTGCGGGTAGCATGTTTAAACGCCAAAATAATTTTTATCTAGGAAATTTTCTCTATTTTCAAACCGAAAAACAATTGAGTTATGCCTGTAAAAACCTATGGAAGCGCTGTATATGGTGTTGAAGCTTTAACCATTACGGTGGAAGTGAATATAACTCCTGGCCAAAAATATTTTATTGTGGGTTTGCCCGATAATGCCGTGAAAGAAAGTATGCTTCGGATTGAAAGCGCCATGACCTCGAGCGGTAACCGTATGCCACGACAAAAAATTGTGGTGAATATGGCTCCAGCAGATATTCGAAAGGAAGGTTCAGCATATGATTTAACCATTGCAACAGGTATTTTAGCAGCATCAGGACAGATTCCTGAAGAAGAAATTGGCGATTATCTAATTATGGGAGAACTTTCTTTAGACGGCCAGATTCAAGCTTTAAAAGGAGCGTTACCCATAGCTATCCAAGCCAAAAAAGATAAATTCAAAGGTTTTATTTTACCTAAACAAAATGCCCGAGAAGCTGCAATTGTGAGCGGTATTGAGGTTTATGGTATCGAAAATATCACTGATGTTGTTGATTTCTTTGAAAAGGGAATTAAACCAGAGCAGACCATCGTTGATACCAGAGACGAATTTTATCACGCTATTAATAATTACGATGCAGATTTTGCAGATGTAAAAGGGCAGGAAAATATCAAACGCTCTTTAGAAATTGCAGCCGCTGGTGGGCATAATGCAATTTTAATTGGTCCTCCTGGAGCTGGAAAAACCATGTTAGCTAAACGTTTACCTACTATTTTACCTCCTTTAAATTTATATGAAGCTTTAGAAACAACCAAAATACATTCGGTTGCAGGTAAACTTTCGGCGGCTGATTCTTTGCTGACAAGAAGACCTTTTAGATCGCCGCACCACACGGTTTCAGATGTAGCTTTGGTAGGTGGTGGAACAAATCCACAACCCGGAGAAATTTCTTTAGCACACAATGGCGTTTTATTTTTAGATGAATTGCCCGAATTTAAACGGAGCGTTTTAGAGGTAATGCGCCAACCTTTAGAAGATCGGAAAGTAACAATCGCAAGAGCAAAAATGTCTGTTGACTATCCTGCTAGTTTCATGTTAATTGCAGCTATGAATCCCTGCCCTTGCGGGTATTATAATCATCCAGAAAAGGATTGTGTTTGTGGACCTGGAGTAGTTCAAAAATACTTGAGTAAAGTAAGCGGACCGTTATTAGATAGGATAGATTTACATGTGGAAGTGACGCCAGTAAATTTTGATGAGCTTTCATCTGAGCGTAAATCCGAAAAAAGTGAAGCAGTAAGAGAAAGAGTTATAAAAGCGAGGGATATCCAAAATAAAAGGTTTGAGGATTTCGCAGACATAAATTCAAACGCACAAATGAGTCCACAGATGGTGAGAGACATCTGTAAAATTTCTGATGCTGGCCAAATACTTTTAAAAAAAGCCATGGAAAAATTGGGATTATCAGCTCGAGCTTATGATCGTATATTAAAAGTTGCCAGAACCATTGCCGATCTAGCAGAAAGTGAAGAAATAGGTATAGAACATCTGGCGGAAGCCATCCATTTTAGAAGTTTAGACCGCGAAAATTGGGCGGGTTGATTTTGTGAGTTTAATATGGCAATCTTTTTGTGTAAGGTTAGCGTTACTAGATATGACAAACTACAAAAAATTAAATCATGAATAAATACCTGAAATTTTTCGCCATTAGTGCATTAACCATTTTAGTTGCCGCCTGTAATAGCAATGGACAAACTGGTTCATCTAAGCAAGATAATCAAAAAGATAAAAAAATGAATCTTACTCCGCCTAAAGGATTAGCTACTGCCGTATTTGCAGAAGGTTGCTTTTGGTGTAGCGAACACATTTTTGAAGCCGTTGTTGGGGTAAAAGATGTGGTTTCTGGCTATGCAGGTGGAACGACCTTAAATCCAACTTATGAGTTGGTCAATACCGAAACAACCGGACATGCAGAATCTGTTTTGGTTTATTATAACCCAAAAGAAATCTCTTATCAGGATTTAGTGAATGTGTTTTTTGCCTCACATGATCCAACTACCAGAGATCAACAAGGACCAGACAGAGGAAATTCTTATCGTTCAGTTCTTTTTTATCAAAACCCTGAAGAAAAAGAAATTGCAATGAATTCCATTAAGAAATTAAGTGCAAATAAGACATTTGACAAGTCTATAGTTACAGAATTACAGGAATTAAAAGCTTTCTATGAGGCTGAGGACTACCACCAAGATTATATCAATGGTGGTAAAGGAAGTGGAAATCCTTATGTAAGGAATGTTTCTTTACCTAGATATGAGAAGTTTAAAAAAGAGTACAAAGGAAAATTGAAATCCGGGTCCTAAAAATAGAGAGGGCTTTATGTAACTAATAAAGCCCTCTTTAATTTTAAACCTATATAATTATTTTAGATAGGGAAAGTTTCTACTCACTTTTCTCATCATTCGCTCTACTAAATCGTCAGTAGAACTTAACACGTTATCATCCATAGTCTTAAAAAATCTCCATAATAATTCACCATCTTGTCCATTGTTTAAAGTTAGGGTAACAGTACCAGAGCCTATTTTACCCCCTATGCCTCCAAACAGAACCGCTGTTGCGATACCAGCTATATCAGACCTAGTTTGTTCAGAGTCAAATTTTCCTCCAATTACAGCATCAACACCTAAAATTTTAGCAATCTCGTCTTTACTAGATTCAACTAATTTATCTGAAATTCCTGCTTTTTGTAATAAGATGTTGGTTTTATCAACATCTTGAAGCTCGACAGAATAACTGTTAGCTTTTCTTAGTAGAAATGTGTACATGCTACTTTGAATAGATGTAGACATTGCTCTTTCTTGGTCTTTATTAGCTTCGAGATTAAAATTTTTTGGTTGTTTCCTGTAAGTAATTGAAACATTAAAAGGTAAAATAGCAATTACTTTATGTTCAGAAATTTTACTTTTTAAATCAGGACTTTCAAAAATTTGTTTTTCTGACTCTTGTGCGATAATTGTTGAACTTGCACCAAATGCGACCATCAACATAAGTAGATATTTTTTCATAATTTTCAGTTCCCCAAATTATTAAAGATTTAATAGAATAAAGCGTATTTAAATCCAAAGACGATAGATTAGGGCAACTGGTTGCAAGAGAATTTAAGAAATCTCAAAAAAGATGGTTTTATTTAGGGAGTTAAACTTAGGTCACTTATATTTAAAATTTTAAAATTACTCATGGAAAACACATCAACACCTATCATCAGCATAAAAAATTTAAGAAAAAATTACGGTGAAAAACAGGTGTTAAAAGGCGTTAATTTAGATATTTATCCGGGTCAGGTAATTGGCTATATCGGACCAAATGGTGCTGGAAAATCAACCACTGTAAAAATTCTTACCGGCTTAATTTCAGATTATGAAGGTGAAGTTTTAATGTATAATCAAAATATCCAAAACGATATCCTTTCTATTAAAGCTCAAATTGGTTATGTGCCTGAGAACGCCGAAATATATGAAGTCCTCACTCCATTAGAATACCTTGACTTTATTGGGAAATTATATGGAATGGATGAGGATAAAATTGCCGAAAGAGCCATGAAATTATTGAAAGCTTTTGGTATAGAGATTAATGCTGATCAAAGGATGGATACCTTTTCTAAGGGGATGCGTCAAAAGGTTTTATTGATTTCTGGCATTATTCATAACCCAAAAATTATCATTTTAGACGAACCGCTTTCTGGTTTAGATGCTAACGCAGTAATCATGGTAAAAGAACTGATTTCGCTTTTGGCGAAAGAAGGAAAAACAATTTTCTATTGCTCGCATATGATGGATGTGGTAGAGAAAGTTTCAGACAGAATATTAATTATCAACCAAGGAGAAATTATTGCAGATGGTTCTTTTGAGGAGTTAAAAGCCGGTGGCGACCAAACTTTGGAACGTATTTTTTCAAAACTCACAGGCAAAGAAGAAGGCAATCAAGAAGCTAACGATGTTTTAAGCGCTTTGAACTAATCTATCATGATCAATAAATACATCATCAACTTTGTGCTTTTATTTAAATCGGTTTTTAACCGCTTTGGCGTAAACGCTGATCATCTGCGTATCATCCTTTCTACTAAAATGAAAATGGATGACCGCCGCCCAAATGCTTACAGCCAACAGAAGAATAAAAAGAAAAAAGAAACCAATAATTCAAGTTGGTTAACCATGTTTTTCTTATTTATTACAGGTGCGTTTTTCACAATTATTTTAGGCGCTATTGATACGCCTTATGTTGGTCATACCATTTATTTCTCGGCTTTTATGGTGATGCTTGCCATTACTTTAATCTCTGATTTCACAAATGTGCTAATCGATGTTCGCGACAATTACATCATTTTACCGCGTCCGGTTACGGAGGCTACATTTACAGTTTCACGCATTTTACATGTAGGCATTCACATCACAAAAATGGCTTTAGCCATTTCAATCTCGGGGATGGTTTTTTCCTTTTGGCAAGGGCCAGTTTCTGGATTGGTGTTTTTAATAGAGGTTTTAATTGCAACTGTACTTAGCATATTTTTAGTTAACATTATTTATTTGATTGTTTTAAAACTCACTAGTCCGCAAAAGTTTAAAGACTTTATCTCTTACTTTCAAATCATTTTTTCTGTCGCCGTTTTCGCTGCCTACTACACTTTACCCCGCTTAATTAGCGCTAGTATATTGAAGGATTTTAGTATCCAAGATTATAAAATTTTAGCTATCCTTCCTCCCATGTGGATTGCTTCCCTACATGAATTAGCTGTTAATTTTAGATCTGCAGATATTTTAACTTACACCTATGCCATAATTGCACTGTTAAGTCCCGTTCTCTCTTTATTGTTAGTGGTTAAAGTTTTAGCGCCAGGTTTTAATCGAAAATTATCTGCCATCAGTGCCAGCGGAGATGATGCTACTATTGTCTCCTCTGAAGGAAAAGGTGCATCCAAAGGTTTTATGAATTCGATTGCTAAACTCGTCTCGCCAAGGCCAATTGAAAATGCTGGATTCAAAATCACTTGGCTTTTATCATCTCGTTATAGGGATTTTAAGGTGAAAGTTTATCCTGCATTTGCTTATGTCCCAGTTTATTTTGTCTACTTCGGCTTCATGCAAAAGAAAGGTAGCCTATCAGATAACTGGGAAAATATGAAGAGCGGAAATATGTATATTTTAATCCTTTACCTCACCAGTTTTGTGCTAACAACAGTACTTCAGCATGTAAGTATGACCGAAAAATATAAAGCCTCGTGGATTTATTTTTCAACCCCTTTAAAAAATCCCGGTGAACTTTTGGCTGGGATGTATAAAGCCGTTATCGTTAAATTTTATCTCCCCTATTTTGCTCTAGTTTCTATTTTTAGTTTGGTATTTTGGGGACCAAAAGTGATTAATGATCTAGTTTTAGCTTTTATGGTAGGTGCTATATATGGCATTTTTGTAGCGCTGTTTCAAGTGAAAGGTTTTCCTTTTTCTCAACCTATTAATATTAAACGCGGAGGAAAAACCTTGTTAACTTTCTTTATTATTTTAATTCCTTTAGGTATAGGTTTTTTACACAATTGGGCTGCAAATTATGAATTGGCGATTACTATTGCTGCTACAATACTAACCGGTGTAGCGTGGTTAATGTTTAGTTATTACCGAAAAGAATCTTGGGAGAGTTTAGAAATGGCCGATTAATTTGGGCGTTGCCTGCCTACCGCAGGCAAGGTAACAAGTTGTCCGCTTTATTCTTTGGCTGTCATCCCCTAAGTCGGGCCAAAGGAAGCCAAAAAGATGCCGCTTCCATCGCTAACGCAATTTGAAATTATCTATCTTCGCAAAAGTTTTTTCATTAGAAAATTTAAATGAAGATTGAAGATTGTTTCGAAATTGGTTACATCACCAAAACCCGTGGTTTAAAAGGAGAAGTTCAGGTTTCTTTTACTTTTGATGAACCAGAAAAGTTAAAAATAAACTCGGTTTTTGTGGAGATTAACAATAAGTTGATTCCGTTTTTTGTAGCGAATTACAAAATCCCTATGCCACAAGTTGGCTATTTCAACTTTGAAGATGTAGACCATATAGATAAGGCGCAGCCCATTACCAAAAAGAAAATTTATCTCCTCAATAAGTTTAAGCCCAAAAGAAAAAAAGGCGAATTCTTATTTACAGATTTAATTGGATTTGCCGCAAATGATCAACAATCAGGAGATTTGGGAGAAATTTTAGAAGTACGCGAATATCCACAACAATTTTTGGCAACTGTTAATTATAAGGGAAATGAAGTTTTAATTCCATTAAACGAGGCTTTCATTAAAGAAATTGATATCACTAATAAAAAAATAAGTTTTGATTTACCAGAAGGATTGCTGGATTTGTATTCCGAATAAATCATCATCTTTGCGTTAGGGATAGTAGCGGCAGCTTTTTTATTTTGCTTTAAAGGCTAGCAGAGTTCTAAACCCTATCGGCCTACAAAACGGCGGATAGAACGCCCAAAACATAAATCGTAAATTCAAATTATGCGCTTTGATATCATCACTGTTTTACCTGGTTTGTTAGATAGTCCGTTTGCGCATTCTATTTTGCAAAGAGCGCAAAAGAAAGGAATTGCCGAGATTCATGTTCATAATTTGCGGGAATACACTGCTAATAAACAAAAAAGTGTGGATGATTATCCCTATGGTGGTGGTAGCGGAATGGTGATGCAAATTGAGCCTTTTGCAAATTGCATAGAAAAATTAAAGGGTGAGCGTGACTATGACGAGATTATTTTTATGACACCGGATGGTAAAACGCTAAATCAAGAAACGGCAAATGAGTTATCGGGAAAAGAAAACATCATGATTTTGTGTGGGCATTACAAAGGAATTGATCAACGTATCCGTGATATTTACGTAACAAGGGAGGTTTCCGTAGGCGATTATGTTCTATCTGGAGGAGAGCTCCCCGCTGCAATTGTGGTAGATGCGGTTGTACGGTTAATTCCTGGCGTTTTAAATGATGAGACCTCAGCTTTGTCGGATTCTTTTCAGGGAGAGCTATTGGATGCTCCAGTTTACACACGCCCTGCCGACTGGAAAGGACATAAAGTACCTGATATTTTGTTGAGCGGAGACCCAATAAAAATTGAAAATTGGCGACATGATGAAGCTTTAAAAAGAACACAAGAAAGACGTCCTGATTTATTGGAATAGCCGTTTTAGTTATAAATACTGACTAAGGCTTAACTCAATAAATTTAAAGTGCTTTGGAAATTTTAG
>JBKJLB010000313.1:0-2798 GCA_046597075.1 Pelobium sp. | reverse complement strand
AGTTTTTGCTGTAGATGATTTTTTAATTACTTCTTTTGCTTCTTCTAAATTTTTTAAATCAAAGGCTTTTGCAACAATTGCAGCTTGTTCTGCCAAATGCTGTTTCATAAAACCTGTAGCCGGGCTACTTGATGGTTTTCTCGAAATAACATCAAAATCAAAATTTGATTTTCTGAATATCCTTGAAATAAACGGCCAAGCACCCATGTTTTCTGGTTCTTCTTGTACCCAAAAGAATTCGGCTTTTTTGTATTTAGTTTTGATTTTATCTAATTGCTTATAAGGCGTAGGATACATTTGTTCTAACCTAACAACTGCAATATCTTCTCTTTTTGTTTTTTCTTGCTCTTCTATTAAATCATAATAGATTTTACCAGTACATAAAAGTACTCTGCGCACTTTCTCAACTTTAACGTTTTTGTCATCAATTACTTCCTGAAATTTTCCTTTTGTGAAATCTTCTAAAGGAGAAACACATTTTGGGCTTCTTAATAAGCTTTTTGGTGTAAACACGATTAATGGTTTACGAATTCCTCTTTTTAACTGACGACGAAGTGCGTGGAAAAATTGAGCTGGCGTAGTACAGTTTAAAATTTGCCAATTATACTCAGCACTTGATTCTAAAAAGCGTTCTATCCTTGCTGATGAATGCTCTGGACCTTGACCTTCATAACCATGAGGTAATAACATCACCAATCCATTAGCTCTTTGCCATTTGGTTTCTGCAGCAGAAATATATTGATCAATAATGATTTGCGATCCATTAACAAAATCTCCAAACTGTGCTTCCCAAATGGTTAAAGCATTTGGATTTACCATGGCATAACCATATTCGAAACCTAAAACCCCATATTCTGACAGGTGAGAATTGAAAATCTCGAAAGGAGCTTGGCTATCAGAAACGTGTTCCAAAGGCGTATACTCTTCTTCAGAATCTTCTACTTTTACTACGGCATGTCGGTGAGAAAAAGTTCCTCTTTCGACATCTTGACCGCTCATTCTTACCCTTTTACCCTCGTTTACTAAAGTAGCATAAGCCATTAATTCGCCCATTGCCCAATCAAAAACTTTTGTTTCTTCTACCATTTTCAATCGCTCCTTAAACAAGCGATCAATTTTGCTGATGAACACTTTATCTTTTGGTAGAGTAGTTATGTTTTTTGCAATTTTTAGAAAAGTTTTTTCATCAATAGATGTATCTGGGGAAATATCAAAATCTTCTTCTTTTGAAAAACGCACTTCTGTCCATGCACCTGAAAAGGCAGGATTTGATGGAGCGCCTTGATCTTCTTTCGATTCGTTTAATCTTTCTTGTAAAAGAGCCTTGAACTCTTTTTCCATCTGTTTCGCTATGCTGTTATCCACAGTTCCAGAAGAAAGTAGTTTTTCAACATAAATCTCTCTTGGATTTTGATGATTTTCTATCGCTTTGTATAAAACAGGCTGAGTGAAACGAGGTTCGTCAGACTCATTATGTCCGTATCTACGGTAGCATAGTATATCTATAAAAACATCGTTATGGAAGCGCTGACGATATTCCATAGCCATATTTATGGCGTAAACTAAAGCTTCAACATCGTCACCATTTACATGGAAAACTGGCGATAAAGTAACTTTTGCAATATCAGTACAGTAAGTTGAAGATCTAGCGTCTTTATAATTTGTAGTAAAACCTATTTGATTATTGATCACTAAATGGATGGTACCGCCAGTATTATAAGCATCAAGTTTAGACATTTGTAAAACTTCGTAAACAATGCCTTGCCCTGCTACTGATGCATCACCATGTAAAAGAATGGGTGCAATACGCTTATAGTCACCATCATATTTCATGTCCATTTTAGAACGTGTTATTCCTTCTACAACGGCATCAACGGTTTCTAAATGTGACGGATTTGGACATAAACTTAAGTGAACTTTTTTATTGCTTGATGTTTCTACATCGGTTGAAAAACCTAAATGATATTTAACATCGCCGCCAAAAGGTAAGTCTTTATTGTACTTTCCTTCAAACTCAGAGAAGACATCTTTGTAGGTTTTACCCATAATATTGGTTAAAACATTAAGCCTTCCACGGTGAGCCATGCCTAAAACAAATTCTTCAATTCCTAATTCTGCTCCTTTTTCAATAACAGAGTCTAATGCAGGAATTACTGTTTCTGCTCCTTCTAAAGAGAATCTTTTTTGTCCTAAGAATTTAGTCCCTAAAAAATTCTCGAAAGCAACAGCTTGATTTAATTTTCTGAGGATTCTTTTTTTCTTTTCTATATCGAAATCTGGGGTATTACGAACTTTTTCCATCCTTTCCTCAAACCATTTTAGTTTGATAGGATTACGCAAATACCTATACTCGATACCAATTGATTGGCAATAAGTGTCTTCTAATAGTTGATGAATCTCGCTAAGTTTAGCAGGTCCTAATCCAACTTCGACCCCCGCATTGAAAACAGTATCTAAATCCGAATCTGCCAAACCAAAGGTTTCTAGCTCTTTGCCAGGGAAATATTGTCTTCTTTCTCTAACTGGATTAGTTTTCGTGAAGAGGTGTCCACGGGTTCTATACCCGTTGATCATGTTTAAGACATTAATTTCTTTAAAAACATGTTCTGGTGTAGATGATGTAGTATTTGAAGCCGTTTTAGCTATTCCATCCTGTTGGCCAAAATCAAATCCTTCAAAAAATTTCTGCCAACCAAAGTCAACTGATTGAGGGTCTTCTTGGTAAGACTGATATAAAGAATCTATATAGGCCGAATCTGCGTTGCTGAGATAAGATAAACTATCCATCAAAAATTAAG
>JBKJLB010000028.1:0-3397 GCA_046597075.1 Pelobium sp. | reverse complement strand
GCCATTGGAATACTAGATGAAAATAAAATTTTCTTTCCGTCCGGACTCCATGTTGGGCCGCTAGCACCATATTTAAAAGAGGTAATTTGTTTGGCTTCACCTCCATCCATAGAAAGTGTAAAAATTTGTCCTTTTCCATTTATGCTTCTAACAAAAGCTAACTGATTCCCATCTGGGCTCCATTCTGGCTGAGTTGCACCTTCCTTTTCGAATGTCAATTGATAAGGCTTAGAATCAGCCGCCGTATTGGTTACATAAATTTGATTTTGGTATTTATAGTCCAATTTATTGGCTTCATCTGATACAATACTGTTTACCGTAAATGCAGCTTTTGAGCCAGCCGCATTCAAAGTGATATTTCCAACAGATTTGATTTTCAGCATATCGGTTAGGTTAACCGCAGTTTTGTTTTCTTGAGCTAAAACACAATTAAACAGAATCAAAAACAATAAAAATGAGGCTAATTTTTTCATAATAACTAATTGATAATTGGTGAAATGGTTCAATATGCAATCTAAGAAAAGGAGATTAAAATTTTGAATGGTTTTCATTAAAGTAACTCAAAAACATTTACAATTCTTGTAAAATCTTTATTGCTATTTAACAACTTTTTGGATTAACAATTTACTTAAATCTTCTTCTTCACCATTAAACACATTCATATCAACCTTTCCTTTAATTCCATCAATATGTGCATTATCAGCATGTTGCCAAAAATTCCATTTTAAATTTGTTGCTAATTTTGGTTGATAATAATGTGCAATCCAAATGGGGTATTCATCAAACCTACCTCTCAAGTGATCTTTATAAAACTGATATCCTGTATAAATAATTGGTTTTGTTTTGGTTTTACTTTCTACTTCGTTTAAAAAATCTTGAATGTTTGGGATTAATTCATTTTCTGATAATCCAGCAGATTCCTCTATATCTACAACTGGTGGTAAATCGCCAGCTTCTACATTTACGGTTTGTAAATAGAAACGAGCTTGCCATATTCCTGATTTTTTTGGTTTGAAATAATGATAAGCTCCTCTAATAATTCCAGCATCTTTACTTTCTCGCCAGTTTCTTTGGAAATAAGGATCTACCAAAGTCACTCCTTCTGATGCCTTTATAAATGCAAATGAAATTTTAATGCCATTATAATTTACAGAATCTACCTTTTTCCAATTAATCTTTTGTTGGTAGGACGAAACATCTATACCGTGAACTACATATTTCCTCGGAATCCTAATTCCAAATTTCTCATAACGTGGGTAAGCATCAAAAACAAATAAATCTCGAAGCCAGCGAGACGATGACACTGCTGTTTTTAATACTTTACCGTAATAAAATGGTGAAAAGACTAAGAAAACTAAAATAAGGAGTACAAACCTGATTTTCCATTTAGAGGAAGATTTTGTTTTTCTCTTTGGCTTGCGCCGATTTGTATTTGTTACTTTTTGAGGGATTTTTTTCTTTACTGACATCCGAACTCAAAGATAAGCCTCATGATTGGGTTAAAACAACAAAGCCTAAAATTAATCAGGCTTTGAATTTATACTAGGATTTTGCATTAGGGATTGTCCAAAGGACTCCTTTGGAGAAACGGCAGCTTTTTTTGATTGTATTTCGACTCCGCTAAATATGACAATTAAAAAAACTAAAGTGGAAAGCCCGACCCCATTATTCATGGGGTAACGCTCTCATTATTTATTTACTTAATTCCGCATAGTATTTATGAAACAATGGAATTGTCTCTATCCCTTTGAAATAGTTAAAAATATCGTACTTTTCGTTTGGTGAGTGTAGATTATCGCTATCTAAACCAAAGCCCATTAAAACAGTTTTGATGCCCAATTCTTGCTCAAAAAGTGCAACGATTGGAATACTCCCACCTCCACGCGTTGGAACAGGCTGCTTGCCAAAAGCTTCCTCAATAGCCTTGTAAGCCGCTTGAAAAGCAACAGAATCAGTCGGTGTTACATAAGGCGTACCGCCATGGTGAGCTGTTACTTTCACTTTCACTGATTTTGGAGCAATCTTTTCTATATGATTCTTGAATAAATCAGATATTTTCTTCCAATCTTGACCAGGCACCAATCGCATAGAAATTTTAGCATTTGCAATTGCTGGCAGAACGGTTTTAGCTCCTGGTCCTGTGTAACCACCCCAAATACCGTTAACCTCTAAAGTTGGACGAATACCTGTTCTTTCTATAGTTGAATACCCTTTTTCGCCCCAAACTTCATCAACAGAAAGATCTTTTTTATAATCTTCCAAATCGAAAGGAGCATCATTTAATGCTTTTCTTTCTTCGGCAGAAAGTTCAATTACGCCATCGTAAAAACCAGGAATAGTTATGTGATTATTTTCATCATGTAGAGAAGCAATCATTTGGCAAAGAATGGTTGCAGGATTTCCTACTGCTCCGCCGTAAACGCCAGAGTGTAAATCGCGACTTGGGCCTTGAACTTCTACTTCCATGTAAGCCAAACCACGTAAACCAGTTTCTAATGAGGGATTTTCCATGCTGATCATGGAGGTGTCGGAAATTAAAACCACATCGGCTTTTAATCTTTCTTTATTATTAGCAACAAATTTTCCAAGATTGTCAGAACCTACTTCTTCCTCTCCTTCAATCATGAATTTGATGTTGCAGGGCAATGTTTCGGTTCGCATCATTAGCTCAAAAGCTTTTACATGCATATAAAACTGCCCTTTATCATCACAAGCGCCACGAGCATAAATTTTACCGTCTCTTACGGTTGGCTCAAATGGTGGTGTGTGCCACAGCTCCAATGGGTCTGGTGGCTGAACATCGTAATGACCATATACCAAAACTGTTGGTAGTGATGCGTCAATAATTTTTTCTCCGTAAACTATAGGATAACCATCTGTTGAACAAACTTCTACTTTGTCTGCTCCGGCTTCTTTTAGTTTTTCGGCAACAAAATCCGCTGTTTTCAATACATCACCCTTGTATTTAGGATCAGCACTTACTGACGGAAATCTTAATAACTCAAATAGCTCGTCTAAGAATCTTTGACGATTCTCATCCACATAATTCTTGATAATTTGCATAAAAATAGGATTTACACAAATATAGAATTTTAATATTTAGGCTTTAAAGAAAGCCTTATAAATGAAATTCAAATTAAAAACTTCATTTATAATGTTACAAAAGATTGATTAATCCCAAGTTGCAACTTGTGCATTTCTAGGCGCATCAACTACCTCATCAGACTGAATCGCTTTTGTTTGTTCAATTTCTTTGTTAGTTTCTTTTAAAGTTGCTGCTGCAGCTACTGCTGATACTATTACAAATACGATAATTAATAACTTTTTCATGATTCTTATATTTTTTAATTGTTTAACTATTTAAATTAATCCCAGTGACCTAAGTCGCCTTTATCAC
>JBKJLB010000421.1:0-2735 GCA_046597075.1 Pelobium sp. | reverse complement strand
CAATTTTTGTTAATTGGGCTTTATGGGGGTAATTATAAATTTTATCAAAACACTTTTGCAAACTTCAATTATAACTTCCCCAGAAAATCGCCATCGGTTTACTTTAGTGATAATTTGGAAGATAAAAGCAGTTTAAATAAGGTGCTGAATGTTGCCTTTACAAATAACATTATTTACGGAAGCTTAAATAGGGAATTGGAGGCTAATAAAATTGGAAACAATACCTTATCTCTGACCTTTCAAAATAATCTGATCAAAACTGATGAACCGTCTTTATGGGGATCAAGTAATCTTTTTAATATTGATCCTTTATTTATCAATTCTCGAAAAGAAGAATATAAATTAGAAACAAACAGTTCTGTAAGGTTAAAAGGTCAAAGTTTATCTTCAAACATTTATTTCAGTAATTATTTAAATAAAGATTTAAGTGGAAAAACAAGAGTTTTCCCTTCAACAATTGGGTGTTTTGAATAATCAAAAAAAATAAAATAATACGAAACTTTTTTAATCTTATAGAAGTATAAGTAATTGAGAGCGTTAATTTAGATTAGAGAAAGCGAAATTCTTAATGGATTTCGCTTTTTCCTTTTAAAAGGATTTACAACTTATTAACGTACTTAGATATTTTGGCAATAAGTTCGTCTGCCTTAAACGGTTTAAGCTGATAGTCCGTCATTCCGTTTTCGTAAATAGTTTCTACATCATCATGCATTACCGAAGCGGTTAAAGCAATTATTGGAAGTTTTTTATAATATTCGCCCTCCATTGACCTTAATATTTTCGAAGCTTCATAACCTGATATGCCAGGCATATGTATATCCATTAAAACCAAATCAATTGTGTTATCATTTTTAATCAACTCAATTGCATCTTCACCGTTTTCAGATGTAAGAACTTCCAAATTATATTTAGAAAGCACCCTAGACGCTAATATTCTATTGATTTCATTATCATCAACCACTAAAACTTTTGCATTCATAGTTATCTTTTGATCTTTTGGACTGCTTATTATCTCAGTTAAAGAATCTTTAAAGTTAGTAAATTTTAGATCGAAGTAAAAAATAGTACCCTCCCCTAACTTACTATTAAGCTTTATTTCACCACCAAATAATTCAATCAATCGCTTTGCAATTGGAAGCCCCAAACCTGTGCCGCCATATTTTCTGGTGGTATTTGATTCTGCTTGAGTAAAAGATTCGAATATGTGAGTAAACTTATCCTCAGGAATACCAATACCAGTATCAGAAATTTCAAAATGGATTGTTGTAAAATCCTTCTCTACGGATAATAGATCAACTGATATTTTAACAAACCCTTTCTCAGTGAATTTTATAGCATTATTTAATAAATTTATTAAAATCTGATAGAGTCTAGTTTTATCTCCTCTAACCAAAACTGGCAGCTTAGGGTCGATAAAATACTTTATATCAATCTTTTTTTCTTTTATTTTGAACGATAAAGAGTCAGAAATATCTTTAACTAATTCTCCGATATTTAGCCTCTTATGCTCTAATTCTATCTTACCTACTTCAATCTTCGTGAAATCTAGAATATCGTTAATTAAATTCAATAAATTATCTGATGAAAACTTAAGAAGTTTTAGGCTTTGTTCCTGATGTTCTAGTTGCTCTTCATCTAATAAAATATTTGTAAGTCCTATCACCGCATTTAAAGGCGTCCTAATCTCATGACTCATCACAGATAAGAACATTTCCTTTGCTTTACTTAATTGCAGTGCTTGTTCTTTAGATTCAATCAATTGCTCTTCCACCATTTTACGCTCGGTAATATCATTAATGATTTCTACCTCTCGCTGAATATCTCCTTTATCATCAAAAATTGGGGTATTCGAAACAGAAACCCAAACCGGTGTTCCATCCTTCTTATAAACTTTTAATTCTATGTTGTGAGAAACATGTCTTCTAGCATTTGCCCGAGCTTCATTAAGTTCTTTAACATCAGTATCAGCCCCTTTAACTACATCGCCAATTCTTTTACCCTCTAACTCTTTAAAAGTATATCCTAATAATTTCTCTAATGCACTGTTAATCCATTTAGCTCTCCCAGTCTTATCACTAATTGAAACTCCGTTTTCTGTTTTACTGGCAACAAGCGATAATAATTCTAATCTTTCCTCTGCATGCTTTCTATCGGTTATATCGATTATGATTTCGATTAAGCTTTCTATTTCACCTTTTGCATCTAAAATAATGGTGTTAAAAATAGACAGCCAAATGGGGATTCCATCTTTACGATAAGCCAATAACTCTACTGAAAACGATTTTTTATTTTGAGTATCCTGCCTTGCCTTTTCTATAATATCTATGTTACTATTTGCACCAATAATAACATCACCCAGTTTCTGAGATTCTAAATCTTCTAGTTTATAACCTGTAATTGTTGTAAAGGCATTATTAATCCAAACAACATTATTATTTGGATCAGATATGACTACACCATTATTTATTTTACTAGCAACTCTAGATAATTGATTGAGTTGTTGTCTCGATTCTCTTTCCTTTGTGATATCTCGACCAGTGATAAACCAAATTCTATTTTTTGTTATCGCATTCCAACTAATCCATTTTACTGATTTATCTTTTGCGATAATTCTAGTTTCAATATTTAGTTTTTTTAACTTTTGCTTAAGATTGGCTGACGCCTGCTTAACGATACTTTTCCTATCTTCGCCGACAATGAAATTTGAGATATTTAAACCTATAAATTCTTGTTTT
>JBKJLB010000320.1:0-3319 GCA_046597075.1 Pelobium sp. | reverse complement strand
CATTGATGAAAGCGGAAAGATCATATTCAACCGTGGTTTTTCAAAATCAGAATGTGAAGTGACAGGTTTTGCTGCTACCAATAAAAATGTTCGCTCAGGAGGCAATATTATTGGTGAAGGCGGCGCAATTATGTTCAGAAAAAGCATCCTTCAAAAAACAGGAAATTTTAATTCGGATATTTTTTATGTTCTCGACCTTGATCTGTGGTACAAGATTTTAATTCACGGAAATTATCATGCCCTACCCGATATTGTGAGTTCTTTCAGGGTGTCAAAAAGCTCTGCAAGTGTTAACGTCGTAAAAAAACAACATGAAGACCTATCAAATTTTATCAATAAAATTTATTTAAATAAAGAATATCAGCTATCTTGGCTAAGTTGTAAAATTGGTTTGATTAAGGCTTTTGCTTTAACTGAAGCCAAGAAAATTTTATACAAGTACATTTTGAAGTAAAATTTAATGAGCAAAAAAATATCCATACTGGTTCCTATTTACAATTCTTCTGCTTTCATGAATAAATTATGCGAAGCGATCGATGCACAACGCAAAGAATCGAATTGGGATCTTGAATTGGTTTTGGTTGACGATGGCAGTAAAGACAAAAGCTTTGAAAAGATCGAAGAACTTTCAAAAACCTACACTTACATTAAAGGAATTAAACTCTCTAAAAATTTCGGCCATCAAATAGCAGTAAAAACAGCTCTTTCAAATTGCACGGGCGATTACATTGCGATCATTGATGATGATCTGCAAGACCCACCTAATTTATTACCGGGATTTTTTAAATACTTAGATGAAGGTTATGATGTTGCTTATGGCGTAAGAAAAAAACGCAAGGAATCTTTTACTAAGCGCTTTTTCTATGTGAGCTTTTACAGAATATTAAAAGCCATGAGCGATATTTATATTCCTATCGACAGTGGTGATTTTTGTGTGATGAAAAAACATGTGGTACAAAACATGCTGAAGCTTCAGGAACAAAATCCGTTTTTACGAGGCATTCGTGCATGGGTCGGTTTTAAACAAAATGGTGTTGAATATGAGAGACACGCACGTTTAGATGGGCAATCCGGTTACACATTAAAGAAATTATTGAAGATCGCTTTAGACGGAATTTTCTCCTTTTCAACAGCTCCGATCCGTTTAATTACTTTTTTAGGTACGATTGGTTTTCTTTTTGCCTGTGCCTATTCCATAAATGTAATTTATCACCGTTTACATGGAGATATTGATGTAAAAGGTTTTGCGACATTAACCATAATCATTTCCTTCTTTAGTTCTTTAATTTTAATTTGTCTGGGTATTATTGGCGAATATGTTGTCCGCATTTACGACGAAGTTCGCAACCGTCCTTACACTGTAATTGAAAAAACCATTAATTTATGAATGTAGCTGTAATAGGAGCTAATGGTTTTATTGGTAAACATTTGGTGAACAAACTAAGTTCCTTACCTAATGTAAAAGTATTTGCTTTTGATATCTCAGATAAAAGCGCTTTCGATCCAAAAATTTTCTATAAGAAAAATGATCTAAGCGATACTAAACAGATCGGATCCGATTTTGCTGATATTGATCTGGTTTATTTTTTAGCTTCTGCTACAATTCCTGTAACAAGCTGGGAAGATCCTTTAATGGAAATAGAAAAAAACTTAAAACCGTTTTTATCGTTTATTGAAACTGTATCCAAGTTAAAAGTCAAAAAAATTGCCTTTTTATCCAGTGCGGGAACGATTTACGGTGTAACCACACAAAAAGTAAATGAAACTTCAGATAAAAATCCCTTTTCCCCTTATGGCATTACCAAATTAGCCATGGAGAATTTTCTTTTGTATTTTAAAACGCGTTGTGATATTAATTTTGACATTTACAGAGTATCTAACGTTTATGGTGAAGGACAAAATACATCGAAAGGTTTAGGTTTAATAAATACTTTGCTCGAAAAAATTATTTCAGAAAATAAAATAAAAATATTTGGTAACGGCGAAAATCTCCGCAATTATATTTATGTAAAAGATGTGGCTGAATTACTTGGCTATTCTGTTACTTCCTGTTTGTCGAACTCCTCTACTTACAATGTTTCATCAAATGATTCTTTAACAATTAATCAGATAGTTGATATAATTAAAAATACAGTCACCGAAAAATTTGAAACAATAAAAGAAAGCAGCAGACAAAGCGACAATGCAACCATTGATCTGGACAATACAAAGATCATAAAAGCATTCCCGGATTTTAAGTTTACACCCATTACAGAAGGAATTTCTGAAACATACGCGTTTATAAAATCTAATTTTCAAAAATCAAATTAATGAGCAAGACCATCACGAAAGAAAAAGAAGTTAAAGAAGCCATAAAGCCGCCAACAGGTAAATTTGATATTATTGGCATACTTAGAAATCTTTCTCAGGAAGATAAAATTGGTTTGGCGCTTTTGTTTGTTTTGATCATGATCGATTACACCATTCGTTCTAAATTTTCCGGTATTGCTTTCGAACGTGACGAGGGCGCTTACTCCTATTACGGTAAATTATTATTAGAAGGTAAAGTTCCTTATAAAGATTTTTACGAGCAAAAATTCCCAGGGCTGTTTTATTTTTATGCTACCATAGTTTATTTATTTGGTGATACGGTTCAGGGCATGCACAAAGGTTTTATGTATGTGAACATCATTACCATGATCTTCATTTATTTTACTTCCCGTAATATATTTTCAGCATTTGCAGGGGTCATCTCAGCTGCTACATTTGTATTTGTATCCATGACCCCTACTCTTAGCGGTTACACCGTACAAGGCGAACACACCGTAATCTTTATGGCGAGTTTAGGTTTACTTTTTTATTCTATAGCCCGCATAAATAACAATTGGAAATTCTATTTATTGATGGGACTCGCCCTTGGCGGCGCCTTTATGGTAAAAACCAGCGGTATCTTTTTTGTTGCCGCAGGTGGAATTACCGTTATTACCGATTTCTTTTTCACCAAAGGAAAAAAAGAGTACAAACAATTATTTAAAACTGCTTTTATTTACGGTGGCGGAGTTGCCGCAATTGTCGCTGTCATGTTCCTAATAATTTACATGAAAGGCGCTTTTAATGATATGATCTTCTGGACTTACGAAATTCCAAAAAAATATGTCGCTAAAATTCCTTTTGAAGATGGGAAAAAATATTTTGAGTACAGTTATTTAGCTATCACTAATGATTATAAATTATTCTGGCGTCATGCTTTTATTGGTTTAGTGGTTTGTTTATTTGCAAAAGCCGTTGAAATGCGAACTAAAGTATTTGCATTTGTTTTAATTGCTTTCTCTTGTGCGTC
>JBKJLB010000327.1:0-3433 GCA_046597075.1 Pelobium sp. | reverse complement strand
CATTTGTTCGCTTAAAGTACCTTTTACCCGAAGAGTACTTGAACAAATGTAGAATCGATAGCGAAACGAAATAACATAAACGCTACTTATCTATCGTTTCGCTATCGATTCTACATTTGTTCGAGTACTCTTCGGGTAAAAGGTACTTTAAGCGAACAAATGGTATACACATAGCGAAGCGTTAGCGAAGGAATGACATACTTAAGGGAAGAAAAATAGTTATTGCGAGTACTAACGAAGCCCTGCTTGTCGGGTAGGCAGGAATCTGTTTATTATACCTTAGCACATTTTCAACTATCGATGGCTAAGCTTTTGAGAACGTATTAAAGCAACTGATTACAGGGTGATAGGATAGTGATAGGATAGTGATACGATAGTGATAGGATAAGCTGTAAGAAATTGGAGGAGCAAAATAAGTTAGGTTTACAAAAAAATCATTTCTGTCACTACTTCTGCTCCGGCTTTTTCGTTGAGGTTTTGCATAATTTGGGTACGCATCATTTTAAGTTCATTTTTTACAACAGAAGATTCTATCCTTAGGAAGAGTTTTTTATCCCGGATAAAGATTTCTTTAGTGCGGTTAGCAACTGCTTTCCCAACTACTTCTTCCCACGAAGACACCGCAAAGGTTTCATCGTATTTACCTTTTAAACGATAAACTCTGAGCATTTGCTCCATGGCCTCTTTTAAGGTTTTATCGTTGGTTCTACTCATGGGTAATCATACTTTGGTCAATTTGAAAAGATTTTAAAGCTACACCTATTTCGTCGAAAATATGTTTTACCCGCTGGGCATTGGTATCGGTAATAAAAATTTGCCCAAAGTCATCTGCAGAAACCATTTTCATGAGCTTGGTGATGCGCAAATCGTCTAGCTTATCAAAAATATCATCCAACAAAAGTACGGGTTTAAACTTTTTCTCCTGATAAATGAAACTATATTTTGCCAATTTTAAAGCAATCAAGAAGGATTTTTGTTGCCCTTGAGAGCCAAACTTCTTCATCGGCATACCATGAATCTCGAATATCAATTCGTCTTTATGAATGCCTTGAGAAGTCCTTTGCAGGATACGATCCTTCTCTAACGATTTTTTTAAAAGGTCACTAAAATCATCCAGTAATAATGGCGAATCATAAACCAAGTTAACCGCTTCGGCTTCATCCGTTAGGTATTTATAATGTTGGTTAAAAACTTCGGTAAAAACAGACATAAAAGATTTACGTTTCTCAAAAATCTTTGTCCCTGCTCGTATCAATTGTTCATCAAAAACCGCTAATAGTGTTGGGTCATATCTGCCAGTTTCGGCAATTTGCTTTAAAAGGGCATTTCGGTTTTGCAATGTTTTGTTGTAGATAATTAATTCATCTAAGTACTTCGCATCGGTTAAAGAAATCACCGTGTCCATAAATTTACGGCGCTCTTCGCTTCCATCTAAAATTAAACTTACGTCGTTAGGAGAAATCATCACCAACGGAAATAAACCAATATGATCTGCCAATCGCTGGTATTCCTTTTTATTTCTTTTAAACTGCTTTTTCTGGTTTTTACGGATACCGCAGGAAATCACTTCCTCGCTGTCGTTCTTATCAAAAACGCCTTGTATCAAAAACAAATCTCGCCCTTGTTTAATTTGCTGACTGTCTATCGGATTAAAATAGCTTTTGCAAAGAGAAAGGTAGTGGATGGCATCTAATAAATTGGTTTTACCGGCACCATTATTTCCAGTAAAAGCATTAGCTCCCTCAGAAAACTCCAGCTCTGCTTCATCATAATTTTTAAAATTCACTAAGGAGATTTTCTTCAGATACATGAGGCTAATTTAGAAAAATTGCTTGGCTTTATATTTTACAAATGGGACTAATAAAAGTAAAAATGTGTAAAAAACTCATTTCTTTGATTTACTGAGGGCTTATTTAACTATCTCATAATATTTTAACTAATTGGTTGCTCTTTTTAAGGAAAACACTATTTTTGCAATCTTTAATAAAAAACAAAAAATGTCAAAAACACAAAAAGATCAATTATCAGACCTACCAGGTTCTTTGGGTAAGACAGGTGATTTTATTCAGGAGAATAGAAAAAGCTTGTTAGTGATTGGGGGAACAGTTATCGGATTGATTTTACTGTTTTTTGCCTATCAGTACTTTTATTTGGCGCCAAGAGAGACCGAGGCGGTGAACCAAATGTTTAAAGCGCAACAATATTGGGAGCAAAAAGATTGGGACAAAGCAATTAAAGGTGATGGAAATTTCCCTGGTTTTGAAAAAATTATTGAAGAATACGACAATACCAAATCAGCAAATTTAGCTTACTACTATTTAGGCGTGGCTTATTTGAATAAAGGCGAGTATGAAAAAGCCGCTGCCAACCTAACTAAGTATAGTGGTGCCGATCCGATCATCGCTCCAGAAGCATTAGGTGCCGCTGGAGATGCTTATGTAGAAATGAAAAACTACGATGAGGCAATTGTTTTCTTTAAGAAAGCTGCTTCTAAAGGTGATAATTTATTTGCTGCTCCTATTTATTTAAAGAAATTGGGTTTAGTTTACGAAGAGCAAAAAGATTTTAAAGCTGCCGTAAATACCTACAAAAAAATAAAATCTGATTATCCTGAAAGTGCAACTGCAAGCAATATTGATATGTATATTGCCAGAGCAGAAGGAAAATTATAATTCATACATCACATTTTAAGAAGGTTAGCTGAAATACAGCTAACCTTTTTTATTTTTACACCATGGCCACTCAACTCAAAAATTTATCTGATTTTTCTCATACAACTGTTCCATCTGCAAAACCTTTTCGTTTCGGAATCGTAGTAGCCTCTTGGAATGCGGAAGTAACTGGTGCCTTGTACCAAGGCGCTTATGATTCGTTAATCAAATATGGCACTTCTGAAGAGAATATTATTTCTGTTGAAGTGGCAGGCAGCTATGAATTAATTTCGGGCGCCGATTTAATGTTAACGCATCAAAAACTAGATGCCGTAATTTGTTTGGGCTGTGTGATACAAGGTGAAACCCGCCTTTTCGATTTTATTTGTGATGCGGTAGCAAACGGAATTGCTAACGTAGGTTTAAAGCATACTAAGCCAGTTATATTTGGCGTTTTAACCACTGACAATCAGCAACAAGCTTTAGACAGAGCAGGTGGTAAACACGGCAATAAAGGTGATGAAGCTGCTATTACAGCAATTAAAATGGCTCAGCTAAGTATTCAATTAAAAGATTAATACGGATTTTATAATAAAATCTTTAACTTTAATAAAAAATTCATCAATGAAAAAAGTGATCTATATTGTTTTAGCGGTGATGCTAGCAGGAGTTGTTTTACCAGCTTGTTCTCAAAAACTTTGTCCGGCGTATAACTCCTATCCACAAGCAAGAGCTAGGAGATAAAACAATTTACCCTAAATTCTCTTTAGTCTAAAAAAAAT
>JBKJLB010000040.1:0-2559 GCA_046597075.1 Pelobium sp. | reverse complement strand
CTCAATACTCAATACTTAGTAATAGCTACCACCCGTCCAGAAACCATTATGGCAGATGCGGCAATTTGTATCAATCCGAATGATGAAAGATACATGCATTTGCATGAAAAAAAGGTTTTTGTGCCTTTAATCAACAGAGAAATCCCTGTAATTTTAGATGAATATGTGACCATGGATTTTGGCAGTGGATGTTTAAAAGTTACTCCTGCACATGATTTAAATGATTACGAGCTAGGGATTAAGCATCATCTTCCTGTTATTGATATTTTAAACGATGATGGCACTTTAAATGATAAAGCTCAGATTTTAGTTGGGGAAGATCGTTTTATTGCTCGTAAAAAAATAGCTAAAATGCTAGAAGAATCTGGCAATTTAGAAAAGGTAGAAGAGTACAAATCACAAGTTGGTTTTTCTGAAAGGACTGATGCGGCTATTGAGCCTAAATTATCTATGCAATGGTTTTGCAACATGGCAGAAATG
Organism: Pelobium sp.; assembly: GCA_046597075.1. Lineage (GTDB taxonomy): Bacteria > Bacteroidota > Bacteroidia > Sphingobacteriales > Sphingobacteriaceae > Pseudopedobacter. The sequence continues at coordinate 2,079 of JBKJLB010000040.1, read as the reverse complement.
GCTGGACCAGCTTTGGATTATGTGAACAATGGCGATATCAAGCTAATTCCAGACAAATTCATCAATACTTACCGTCATTGGATGGAAAATGTGAAGGATTGGTGTATTTCTCGTCAGCTTTGGTGGGGTCAACAAATTCCGGCTTGGTATGCACCAAATGGGGAGGTAGTAGTTGCTAAAACAGCCGAAGCAGCACTTGAACAATTCAATCTCAAATCTCAGATCTCAGATCTCAAATCTTCTGACTTAAAACAAGATGAAGACGTTGTAGACACTTGGTTTTCTTCTTGGCTATGGCCGATTTCTGTTTTTGATCCAACCGTTTTTGGAAATTCAGAAAGCAAAGGCAATGCAGATTTAAACTATTATTACCCAACTAATGATTTGGTAACTGCCCCAGAAATTTTATTCTTTTGGGTAGCCCGAATGATTATGGCAGGGCATGAGTTTAGAGGAGAAATTCCTTTTAAAAATGTTTACCTCACTGGTATTGTAAGAGATAAGTTAGGCAGGAAAATGTCTAAATCATTAGGTAACTCGCCAGATCCTCTAGATTTAATTGAAAAATATAGTGCTGATGGGGTGCGAGTAGGCATGCTTTTATGCTCTCCGGCAGGTAATGACATCATGTTTGATGAGTCGTCTTGTGAACAAGGAAGAAACTTCGCTAATAAAATCTGGAATGCTTTCAGATTGGTAAAAGGATGGGAAGTGGATGAAAGTCTGTCTAACCCAAATGATACGACTATTGCTTGGTTCGAATCTCGTTTTAACGAAGCTTTGACAGAAATTGAACATAACTTTTCGCAATATCGTTTATCTGAAGCTTTAATGGCGACTTATAAATTAGTTTGGGATGATTTCTGCGCTTGGTATTTAGAAATGGTAAAACCTGCTTATCAACAACCGATTGATAAAGCGAGTTACGAAGCTACAATTAGAATTTTTGAGAATATACTAAAGGCAATACACCCTTTTATGCCTTTTTTAAGTGAAGAACTTTGGCATGATGAACTATTTGGAGAGCGGGCAGAAAAGGATTGTTGTATTGTAGCCCAATTGCCAACCCCATCAACTAAAAACGAGAAGCTTTTAGCTGAGGTTGAAATGGTGAAGCAAATTATTTCTGAGATTAGAAACGTAAGAAATAGTAAGCAAATTTCACCTAAGGAAGCATTAACACTATCTGCAAAAGTAAATTCGAGAATTGATTTTAAAGCTTATCAAAACATCATTTTTAAGTTAGCAAATATTACTGAACTAAATTTTGTTGACGATAAATTGGCAGGTGCTGCAGCTTTTATGGCTGGCAGAGACGAATTCTTCATTCCACTAGAAGGAAATATTGATATTGATGCAGAAAAAGAGCGAATTCAAAAAGAAATTGAATATTTGCAAGGCTTTTTAAAATCGGTTGATGCAAAACTTTCTAACGAGCGTTTTGTGCAAAATGCAAAGCCAGATGTTGTAGCAAATGAACAAAATAAAAAGGCGGATGCTGAAGTAAAAATTTCAATTTTAGAAGAAAGTTTAAAATCATTATAAAAGAAAAGCCTTCAACCTGATGAGGTGTTGAAGGCTTTAACAATTAAATTAACCAAACGTATTTTTTATGCAGATGCCAACAAAGTCATTTTTTGATCTCTAATTTGGCGAATGTGATTTCTTAAAAATTCTTTAATTTCCCAGCGTTTTTTCTCATCGCGAATGCAATTTAAAGTCATTACCATTTTTTCTTCTTCTTTTGTACAGAAAATAATTTCAGAGAAACGGGTTTCGAAATGATCTACATGATCGTACTTTAAACAAATTGTTTCGTTTTGCTCCTTTTCTTTAAACCAAATTTCTTCGTCGGTTAAATAAATATAATCAGTAGATTTCTCAGTAAAAATATGATACAAGGAGAATGCTGAAACTATTAAACAGATGCTATAAATATAATAGGTAATCATCTCTGTGATTTCAGCAGTTGAATTCAAAATATAAGCAATTAGTGCGGCAGATAGAGAAACGATTAACAAAGTGATCATCACTTTTTTTGAAAAAAAGTATTGCTCAAATTGAATGTAAATACTGTGC
>JBKJLB010000031.1:0-5856 GCA_046597075.1 Pelobium sp. | reverse complement strand
CAATTTTTTTCTCTAGATGCTTATCCTTAATTAGATAGACAATAAGAGCCACTAAAAAGTAAATGAATGCAATGATAAAGAAGCCCGCGAAAGTATTGTTTAACAACTCAGACAAATAGAAACTTAATCCTAAACTGGCAAATAAGAATGCCAGTATTAAAAAAATAATTACAAAACCACTAGTTATTAAATTTGCGAAAATCAACACCCCTTTTTCTATAAGGGTAAGCTTTCCCAACTTCATACGTGTGTTGAGGTAATCCTTTATTTTATCAATAAAATCTTCTATTCCGTTTTGATCATTCATGCGACAGGCTTCTTTCTAAATATTTATACCGATTCGGTTTCTTGTAAATATTCGTCCTCGGCTTTTTTGATTTTTGATTTGATGCTTGTTACTACCTTTTCTTTAAATTCAGTAAGGTTATCAATTTCGTCTGCAGCTTTTTCTTTAATACTGTCTCCCAGATTTTTTAAAGACTCAGATAATTTATCTCTTGTTTCTGATCCTTTTTCAGGGGCAAATAATAGTCCTAGGGCGGCACCTGCAGCTAATCCAGCTAAAAGTGCGATTACAGTTTTTGAGTTATCATTCATAATGTATTATTTTTAAATTATTATAGATATACTAATACAAGAAAATACGATGCCAAAGTGTTTGAATTAATGTAAAAAAGCAAATTAATCGCTTTTATTTTCTTTCATAACCCTCAATCTTTCTTCAGCTAACTTATCCATTTCATAAATTTTCATTAAATGAACAAACCAAACTAAAAGTAAGGGGCCAAATACTAAGCCAGCAGCTCCAAACATGGGCAACCCTATAATTACTCCAATAACAGTAATAATTGGATGTGTATCCGCTAATTTTTTATTAATGATGAAACGAATTACATTATCAATGTTAATAATTACCAAAATGGTAGCCAATAACATAAAAGTTCCTTGCCAAGTTTGTCCGTTTAAGAATAAAATTAATGATGCAGGTAAGGTTACAATCGGAGCGCCAATTACTGGCATAAATGATAAAAATAAGGCAATTACACCCCAAAATACGGCATCGTTAATTCCAGCTATAAAAAAACAAATACTCACCAACATTCCCTGCACTAAGGCGATTAAACCTTGCCCAAGTATATTTGAGTAAGTTGTGTTTTTAAGTTCGACACCAAATTGAATGGCATTATGCTCCTTTAGAGGGGCGTATTTCAGTAGATTTTCTTCAAGCTGATCATACTGTACAAACATGAAATATAAAATGAAATACATCATGGTAATTACAAAGAAAATATTTAAAGCTCCTCCAACAACTGTTGGAAAAAGATCCTGAACAAAATCACTAAACTTAGACACATATTTATTAATCAAATCTGGTTGATTTAACTTTAGTCCAACATAATCATCCAATCTAGAAATCATTGCTTTTATCATAAATTGATCTTTCTTTAAACTGGTCAGTCTATTCACAACCATGTAGCTTAATGTGAAAAATGGTATAATGATGATGATGAAAGATATTAAAATAACAAAAATTGAGGAAAATATTCTCCCAACCTTTTTCTTCAGATAAATAAACAATGGCTTAAAAATAGTGTATAAAATAATGGACCCCAAAAAGGCATTTATTAAATCCTTTAAACTGTACAAAATGACTGCCCCCGATAAAATAAGGATAATCAGTACAATGGAGTTCCTTTGTTTTCCTATAAATATTGACATGTAATGATTTGTGTTTTTATATTTTGTATAAACAAAAAAAGCTCCGAAAATTTTATCGAGCTTTTTTGTATATCATTCATCACTAATTGCTTTTTTATTTTGAGCTATTCTAGGGTATCCTCGATTCTAGAAATTAACTATTAAACTTAAATTTATTGAAAATAATTTATCAATTTATCATTCCCTAAGTATTTTTCATTAGCGATCATCAAATTCAAGAATTGAAACCGTTTCATTTTTGGGAAATCAACATTTAGAATTAAAGAGCATTATTTTGTACTGCTTAATAGTTAATCTATTGGAAATCTATACTAATTAAGGATTTAAATTACCCGTTACACAAATTTTCTTCCCGTTATATCGAAGAAGATGCAATAATATAACTCTTCAGTAGCGTGTTGATCTATTTGGAGAAAAGCAGATATTAATACCTTTTTTACGCCCATACCATTGGTTTTAAAATCAGTTTCAAAATCATTAACATCTCCATTAGTATCCATCAAATCAGTAAAGTTGAGGCTGTCTTGCTTGTTATTATAAAAGTCAATTGAATTTATCGCAAGAATTTCATCCTTTGTATAACCAAAGAAGTTTAACCCAGCTTGATTGATATCCTTTATGGTCCCTAAAGAGTCCATAATTATAAATGGCTCTTTTGACCTTTCAAAAATTATTCTGAATTTTTTTTCGCTCTCTCTAAGCGCTTTTAAAGTTCGCTTATGCTTTAGGGCGTATCTGATTGCTCGTTCAATTGTATATGGATCAATCTGATCTTTTACTAAATAATCAGCCGCACCTGTTTCTAATGCCTCTTCATCAACTTTAGAGTCTCCTTTACCTGTTAATATAATAATAGGCTCATCTACATTTGACTTAATCGCTTCATGTAATAAATCAATCCCAGTATATTTACCTAGCCGATAATCTACTAAGTAAATGTCATAATGACTCTTTAACATGGCATTAATAGCTTCCTCATAATTATTAAGCCAACTTAGCTTATAATTCTCCCTTTCCGGAATATCGTAAAAGATGTCTCTGGTAAGAATGTAATCATCCTCATCATCATCAACCAATAGCACTTTTACAGGTTTAAGATTAGCCATATTTTTCAATCAATTTTTTTGTGATTTCTATCATCGAGTCAAAACTATAAGGTTTTGTAATGTAATCATCCGCTCCAATATCAATCAGCTTTTGCTTGTCTGATTTACTTTTCGAAGTGGTCAAAATAATCACCGGAATATGTTTAGTTTTTTCATTTTTCTTTAGAAGAGTCAATAACTCCTGCCCATTTACTTTTGGCATATTTAAATCCAAAATTAAAAGTGATGGGAAATCAAAATCAATAATATCACTATTCTCTTTAAATTTCAGTAAAACTTTTTCTCCATCTTCAAAAAAGCTAATGGGGTTATTGCAATGATTTTCTTCAAATGCTTCTTTAATGATCAGTCTATCATCTGGATCATCATCCGCGATCCAAATTGACTTTTCATGTACATTTACTGTTGAGTATTCTCGTTCCATATTAATGTATTAAAGGCAAGATAATTGTAAATGTGGTTCCTTCGTCTTGTATACTATTTACCTTAATTAAACCTCCATGCTTGTCCACAATTTTCTTACAAACTGCTAAACCTATACCTGTACCTTGATATTCGTTTCTGGTGTGAAGCCTTTGAAAAAGTTCAAATATTTTGTCTGCATACTGCTGATCGAAACCTATTCCATTATCCTTAACTACAATACGACAAAAATCTTTATTTGGTTCTAAATCAGGGGATAAAACTTCTCCTCTTAAAATCTCGGATTTTATTTCAACTATTGGAGGAACCCCTTCTTTAGTGAATTTAATAGCATTACTTATTAAATTCTGAAATAATTGCCTGATTTGACCTGGAATTGCAGAAATTGTATGATTTACCATTAAATCAATTGTAGCATTTTTCTTTTCTATTGTAAATTCCAAATCTTCCAAAATTTTCTGAATCTGATCATGTAAGTCTACACTTTCATAACCTTCATCAGTTCTTGTAACCCTAGAAAAAAGAAGTAAGTCGTCAATCAAAGTTTGCATCCTTTCTGATGCACTTTGCATACGCTTGATATAATCTAAACCTTCTTCGGGTAAACCGCCGCTGTATTTATTTTGTAATCTTTCTCCAAAAGACCTAATTTTTCTTAATGGTTCTTGTAAATCATGTGAAGCTACGTAGGCAAATTGTTCTAAATCTTGATTTGATCTATTCAACTCGTCAACTTTTGACTCTAAACTTTTTTGAACTTTCTTAATTTCGGTAATATCATGCATCACCACCATTACGTTAAATATTTCTCCAGTTGCGTTTTTAACTGGTTTAAAATCTATCATAAAAGTTTTTTCCTCTTCAAAATCTTTTTCGATCTGAACCTCTTCACCTAGAAACGCTTTATCAAGAATTTGTATATTTTCTTGTAGCTCCTCCCCAGTAAAAAGCTCACTGATGTGCAAGCCTGGAACTAGTTCAGTTTTAAACTTTACATGCTCTAATATTGGCCCATCAAACAAGATGATTTTGTAATTTCTATCATACATTAATAGGATAGAATCTGGCACATTGCTAGCAATAGTTTTATAAATACTTTCTGTTTCTTCTAATAAGATAGCGGCATTTTTAAGCTCTGTTATATCTTGTAGGTTACCAATAATTTTATTGACGTTCTCCTCCTTATTGATGATAACTTTTGCCGTAATATACACGTAACGAACCTCTTTATCAGGTCTAATAATTCTATATTCTAATGAGAAATCTTTCTTATTTTCAATGATTTTATTTACTGTGTTTTGGCATTTTTCTAAATCCTCTGGATGTATTAAAGTCTTATAGAAAGCCAATGTAATATCTGTAATATTTGGTTCAAAACCGTGTATTCTGAACAATTCATCAGACCAAAAGAAATGATCTACACCTGCAAACCACTCGAAACTTCCATTGTGTGAAATAGATTCAGCTTCTTTTAATAAAATCTCGTTCTGCGAAAGTTTTCTGGAAGTTTCCTTTAACTCGGTAATGTCTAAGCAAGTTCCAATGATTTTTTGGTCCTCGTTAATATACCTGCATTGAGCCAAAATATATCTTCTTTCTCCGTTCACCCATAAAACCTCGTATTCTGTATTGAACGAACTTTTATCTTTAATTGCATTCTCTAACATGCTTTGGTATTCTGATCTAAAATCAGGAATGATCATGTTATACATTAATTCTAAACTTGGGGAAATTGAATTTGGCATGTAACCAAAGATCTTGTAAAGTGCATCAGAAAAATTAATTTCTTTAGTTATAACATCTAAATCCCAGCTTCCCATATTAGCCAATTTCTCGGCATGTTTTAATATGTTTTGCCTTCTTTCCAAATCCTTCTGAACCTTCTCTTTTGCTTTTATTTCTTCATCTAGCACCATATTCATTTGGTGTTGCTTGGTGATGTTTCTAGCATAATTTAAACTGATTCCTAGCAAGGGCACTACGTAAGTGAAGAATTTAAGAAACTGAGCAAAATTATATTCAATATCGAAATTCTTATAGAAAACCGACATGTGTGCATCTGAAAAAATTGCAGGTATCATACTCAGAATTAGCATTCGGAAAAATATACCGTTGTACAATTTTAATACACGAGGCATCATTAAACCTCCCCATATCAAATACAAAACAATACTTACTAATTCTAATGGATGGGTAAAGAAAGCATCACGAGTAATAAATAAAGGCGAAATAGACTTTACATTTAGTAAATAGAAAATTAAAGCAAAAGTCACCAAAACAAATATCCATCCTAATGACTTGATTAATCTTATTTTTTGAGCATCGGTTTTTAACTTATTTGATGAATCATTTAGTATCACAATAGTTCCTAAAATAAGTAGACTGGCATGAAGTACCCGACTAAGAAACCAGCTAAAATAAATCGCTTCATCAGTATCGAGATTTATATCAAAAGCACCCAATATGATCAATAATTGAACCATATCAAAGATTGAAATACTCACCATTAATAAACCCAAGATTGGTGCAGCTACATTTCTTTTAACTCTAAAATCGATAAGGGTAAGTATACAGGTAAAGATTCCTACTGCAATGCTAAATATAATCC
>JBKJLB010000415.1:0-4889 GCA_046597075.1 Pelobium sp. | reverse complement strand
CAAAAGAAGTGCCTTTAGAAGTTAATCAAATTAATGACGAAGACTCAGATTACATCAGCATGAAAAAGCCAAATACTTTGAGTGACGAGGACAAAGATTACATCAATTAAAATATCAAAGCATACTCAAATCTGTAATTAAAAATGAGTGCTTTGTATTTTGCATTTTGTTCACATCCTTCAATGAATTATTCATAAACAGTGATTTGCGCAAATCGATAACGCAAAACGCAATCATCAAATCAAAAATGGAAAAAGCAAAAATTACATTTATAGGTCTAGGGAATATGGGCATTGGCATGGCTCAAAATTTATTAAATGCCGGTTACCAATTAAACCTTTATAATAGAACAAAAAGTAAATCAGAAGCTTTAAAAGGAGACTTTCAGGCTTTTAATCAACCTGATAAAGCATGTGAAGGACAGGATATTATCATTACCATGCTATCAGATGATGAAGCTTTATACGAAGCTATAAACGGAGAGAATGGTTTTTTGCCAATAATGAAAAAAGATGCTGTTCACATTAGCATGAGTACTATTTCCCCTGATACATCTAGAGAACTTTACAATATGCACAAGGTACAAGGCTCCCATTATTTAACTGCACCAGTTTTTGGCCGCCCTAATGCTGCTGCAGATGCCAAACTATTTATTTGTACTTCTGGAGATGTTGATATAAAAGAAAAAGTAAAACCCGTATTAGATATTTTGGGTCAAGGAACTTATGATTTCGGTATTGAGCCTGGAGCCGCTAATGTGGTTAAATTAGCTGGTAATTTTATGATTATGGCTTCTATAGAAACCATGGCAGAAGCATTCACATTAGCCGAAAAACAAGGTTTAGATAGAGAACAAGTGGCCGAATTTTTTGGAAACACTGTTTTTAACGCTCCGATCTACAAAAATTATGGAACACTTATCGCAAAAAAACAATACCAGCCAGTAGGCTTTAAAGCTAAATTAGGTTTCAAAGATGCCAGATTAGCCAGTAAAATGGCATTAGATGTAGAAATGCCAGCACCATTGTTGAGCTTAGTTTACAATCGTTTGTTGAGTTCTTTGGCTAATGGTAAGGGTGATGATGATTGGGTTGAAGGAATTGCTGGAGGTGTTTCTAATGATGCTGGTATATAAATTATGTTGATTTATTCAGGCTTAGCTGTTGCCCTTATTGCTTTTTTTGTACTTACTTTTTTTAACTCTTTAGTTTTTGGTGCCGAACCAAACGTTGAAGACTTAAAAGATGCGGAGAATTTTAAAGATGGCATTTTCCATAATCAGTCTCATACAGAAATGATGTCGCCAGATGGATCATTCTTTAAAATTTTAAAAGAATGGATGAATAAATCTAAAGACAATTCTCCTAAAGGTATAATTCCAGTTATAAAAACAGATTTAAAGAATTTTATATCTGACGAACCTGTAATTATTTGGTTTGGACATTCTTCTTATCTATTATTTATCGAGGGGAAAAAGATATTAGTAGATCCAGTATTTTATCGAGCTTCACCTATCCCGATTTTTGGAAAGGGCTTTCCAATGAGCTATGATTACAAATCAGAAGATTTCCCCGAGATTGATATTCTTTTAATCAGTCATGACCATTATGACCATTTAGATTATAAAGCGATACAAGAATTACTACCTAAAGTAAAGCACATTTTAACCTCGGCTGGTGTAAATGATCATCTTAAATTATGGGGTGCTAAAAGCCATCAAATAAGCAGTTTGAAATGGCAAGATGAAGTTGAATTAGAGGGTTTACAGTTTACAGCGCTGCCTGCTAGGCATTTTTCGGGAAGAAAGTTCAAAAGAGCGAATACCCTATGGAGTTCTTTTGATTTGAAAACACCAAATTATCATTTGTATTTAGGCGGTGATTCTGGATTCGACAACCATTTTGAAAAAATTGGACAACAATACGGACCATTTGACTTAGCAATACTAGAATGTGGACAGTATGGCAAATACTGGCCTAAAATTCATATGCTTCCTGAAGAAGTTTTTCAGGCAGCTGTTCAATTAAAAGCAAAAGCATTATTTCCTATACATTGGGGTAAATTTGCTTTGTCTACCCATTCTTGGACAGAGCCAATTGAAAGATTGATAAATGAAGCTGATGAGAAAGATTTACCTATCTTAACTCCTAAAGTTGGTGAACCTTTGTACTTCACCATGAATGCCGCTCATGAAAAATGGTGGAGAAAAGTTTAATACCGATTAAAATTCAATAATTTTCTTAAATGGATGTTTATACCTGCATAGCAAAAAGACGAGATACCAGACATTTTACCGATGAACCTGTACCAGAAGAAATTCTAGAGAAGGCGATTATGGCTGCCCATCATGGGCCTTCTGTAGGATTAACAGAGCCTTGGCGTTTTGTAAGAGTAAAATCAGAAGAAAAAAAAGAACAGATTAAAAATCTATTCCTAGAAGCTACCAAAAAAGCCGAAGAAAGCATTACTGAGCCAGAAACAAAAGAAAAATACAAGAATTTAAAATTAGAGGCTATACTAGATGCACCTATTGGATTGGCTGTTTTTTGTGATCATGGTGTTTTAGACGACTTTACCATTGGTACAATTGGGAACGCAAATACTTTAGAATGGAGTTGTGCTTGTGCCATTCAAAACATGTGGCTTTCTTTAACTGCGGAAGGTTATGGAGCTGGCTGGGTTTCTATTATGAATTATAAAGCTTTCGCTGATATTTTGGATATACCTGAAAATTGGAAACCTTTAGGTTATTTCTGTATTGGTAAACCCGCTACAGATTATGATGGAAAACCTATGTTACAAAATGAAAGTTGGAAGAAAAGATCTCAGAAACCTATCATCATAGAAGTTTAAGATGCTAAATTATAGGTTTTCAAATAATCCGCCAGTCAACCAAAGAGATTTTATTTGTGCTTTATTTAGCTTAGCTTTTAATAAATATAGTTTTTCTTGTACTTCAATTAGCTTTGTCTCTCTAGAGTTAATTAAAAATAGCGAACTATCCCCAAATTTAAATTTCGTTTCTTCTCCTTTAAGTAATGCTTCACTGTTACTTAGGGTAGTCTTTAATACGTTCAATTGATTTTGTAGGGCAATCACTTCGGCCGTATTTTGCCTCATTTTAATATCAAGCTCGTTTCTCATTAAATCCCTATCCAATTCAACTTGTCTGATTTTAATTTTTGCTTCGGCAATGTCACCTCTAGCTTTTGAAAATGTTAAAGGAAAAGCAAAAGTCACATTTACTTTATTATTTTGATTCCAGTACGTAGAGTTGATATTTCTAAGCGGTGTTCTCCCTTGATTTAATAAGCCCAAAGCAATGTTAAGCTCTGGCTTTAGGCTCTCGGCTTTTAATCTTCTTTCAATATTTAAGTCTTTGATTTTGAAATCAAAGCTTAATAATTTTGGGTTACTTGCAATGTTATTTGTTGTTAAAATAGCCAAAATGACCTCATCTTGCGGTTTAATTTTTAATGCATCTGCATCAACTGGAATAGAGTTTTCTAACCACAAAAAAGTACTTAGTCCATACTCTGCTTGTTTTAATTCTAATTGGGCTTGCTGAAAAGAAATTTCTCTTTGCTGAACTTGCAGTTGAGCCTCAATTGTATCAATTGCTGGCTTATCACCGTTAAAAAAACCAGATTTAACAGCATCGAATCTAACCTTTGAAAGGTTCAACGCGTTTTGAAAAATCTTAAAATTAGCTGCCTTATTTTGCCAGTTGATATAACTCTCGCTTGCTTCAAAAAATAAATCGTTCAAAATTCTTACTTGTTCATTCGCACTGGCACCCTCAAAAATCTGAGCTTGCTTAAATGCAGCTCTTCTACTATCCATCAATAGGCCTTTTCCCAATTGAAAGTTAATACCTGCATATGACAGTCCTTCTTTCGGTAATTTGTTTTCTGGGTTAAGAAAAGTTCCTTCAGCCTCAGAGTAAGAACCTTTCAGTTCGATCCCATACCATAGTGGTAATTTTACTTGAGGTGTTAGAAATGAATAATATTCAGTTCCATCGTAAAATTTTCGATCAAAATCTGCTTCTAATTTTGGATCAAAACCACCCCAAGCCTGTCTTTTTTTAGCTTTTGCTAAATCTCCTAATAATTTAGCTTTTACGGTAACAGGGTGATATTGCTTTATGATACCTACAAATGAATTCCACGTCAAAGTATCGATAACTTCTTGAGCAAAAACTTTTGGTACTGAAAACAAAAGAATGATGAGGAAGATGAGACTACTTTTTTTCATCCTTCGCTTTTTGATCGTTTTCTTTTTGATTTGTTTGTTGATAATACTCTGGTGGGAAACCATTCAACTGCCTCCACAACTCATATATTAATGGAACGTCTTTTAAAAACGCAATACTTCTTGTTCCAGAGCCATATCTTAAAGCTTTTGGCCATTCTTTTTGATCATCGGGTTTAACCCAAATCCTAAATTTCCCGTTTGGATTGATGGATGGATCTATCGCAGAAACCTGCCCTCCAAAAACACCATAAGAAGCCTGTGGCCAACCAGAAAATACGATTGCTGGAAAACCATCGAACTGAATCTGTACTTTCTGACCAATGGATATTAAAACAATATCAACAGGATCTATAAACATTTCTACTGCTGCATCAAAATCATCAGGAACTAACTGCAGAAGAGTTTCGCCTTCTTTTACTGTCTCTCCTATTCCTGCCTTAACAGTTCTAATTACCTGCCCTGCTTGCGGAGCAGTAATAACATAAAAAGATTGACGCTGCTTATAGTTTTCAAATTGATTTTTCAATTTAGCGACTTCACCCGTTGTTGATGAAACCTGCGACATTGCGCTAAATCTATCTCCATCAGTTTTAGATATTTTCTCAGTATATTCTTGCTCAACCCCTAAAAGC
>JBKJLB010000287.1:0-5734 GCA_046597075.1 Pelobium sp. | reverse complement strand
AAAAACTTAGTTAGAATTTTAGCGTTTCTTAATAAAATAAAATATAATATCATGGAATATAATAAACTCACTCCCGAAGAAGAATACGTGATTCTACATAAAGGAACCGAAAGACCTTTTGTTGGAGAATATACCAATTTGAAAGAACCCGGAACTTACGTTTGTAGACAGTGTAACACACCTTTATACACATCTGAAACTAAATTCGATTCGCATTGTGGATGGCCAAGTTTTGATGATGAAATAGCTGGAGCTGTGAAAAGAGTGCCTGATGCAGATGGCAGAAGAATAGAAATTGTTTGTGCTAATTGCGGCGGACATTTAGGTCATGTTTTTGAAGGGGAAAGACTTACCGCTAAAAACACACGTCATTGTGTGAATTCTTTAAGCATGAAATTTATTCCTAAAGCGTAAAATAACAGCAATTAATTTTAATCTTCAACTATTTACAATCCGAAGGTTTAAAAACAAAACCATCAAATGTAATTTTAGAGTGGTCTTCAAAGTATGTTCTACCCAACATGGTTCGCATATCTCCGTGGCCTTGTACTAATGAATCTCCTTTCATCAGGAATACTTGTGGGTTACTATATTTTGTGCCTTTATATTTAAAAGCATATTCAACAAAAAGAGTATCACCATTAAACTCCCCACTTACAGAACCATTGGTATCATCTTTTTCACTAAAATTAAAAGCTAATTTTCCTACTGTTTTTACATTTTCTTTACCGATGCTAAGCATTGCCGAATCTGCATTTGAAACAGCTAAATAGCATTGCAGGTTTTCTACTTTAGCTGTATCTGTTACGTTTGCTTCACTTTGTTTATTGTTGTTGCAAGCGGTAAGAATTAATAAAGCTGATGATAAGATTAGAGCAAAGGTCTTTTTCATGATGGAGTTTTTATGAAATTAAAATTGAATGGTTACTCTAAGTTAAGATTTAATTTTTTGTTAGCATTGTTAACGGTCATATCTAATGATTTAACGCAATTAGATTTATAAAAATTTCAATTAAATAATTCTAAAAACTATTTCTGAGCATAAATTACCGCCCACATCACATTTTTCCAAAGGATATCAACCGTTTCGAAATTTAGTGCTTTTAGTTTTTCTAAATGCCAGTTGACTTTGGTATGGTAATCATGTTCATCTTGATGTTTCATCCACATGTCCCAGTTTTCTTGTGTGGATCCTAATTCAAAAGCAGCAGCTTTCCATCTCGAAATATGTTTTTGATAAATTTCTTCTGTTGCGCCTCGGGTTTGGTCCGCAAATTCAAAAATACCTTTAGGCTTTAATATTTGATGTATTTTTTGATAAAGAAGTTCTTTTTGCTCGTCTTTTATATGATGGATAGCAATGCTAGAAACAATTAAATCAAAATGATTTTCTGGAAAGTTTAAAGCACTAAAATCCTGTTGATGATATTGAATATTCGTATTTCCCTTAAAACGCTCCTTACATTGATTCAAAATATCTGCAGAAAGGTCTAAAGCGTGGATCTCGGCATTTGGAAAATGGACTAAAATAGCTGCTGTTAAATTTCCAGTACCGCAGCCTAAATCTAAGATTCGTTGGGGTTGCCAGCCATCCGGCAGATAACAGAACAGATTAAAAAGCATTTCATCGTAACGAGGAACACATTTACTAATGAGTGCGGTATATTCGCTGCTTAATTGATCATAAAAACTTTCTACAGAAATTTGCATGGTTAAATGTAGAATTTTAGCCGATGATAGCAATTAAAATAATTGTAATAAATAGGATGTAAATCTAGTTCCTCTGTCTGTGTTTTCACAGATCGGAACATACGAACTTGGTGGTCTGTGAAGACACAGACCACGGATTATAAACCTGACATGAGCGGATACCGGCCTCGTGAATAATGCCTAGTGAAGTATGAGCGGTTGGCAGGACTGTCGATCCCGAAGAATTGATGCCTTTGCTTTTCTAAAAATTCACTATTTTGCCACCTGTAAACAATTGAACAAGCATGAAATTACTAGAAGGAAAAACAGCGTTAATTACGGGCGCATCTAAAGGAATAGGACGTAAAATAGCCGAAAAATTTGCCGAGCATGGCGCAAATGTGGCTTTTACCTATTTATCATCGGTAGAAAGAGGACAGGCTTTGGAAGAGGAATTGAAAGCATTTGGTACGCAGATCAAAGGTTACCGCTCTGACGCTTCGAAATTTGACCAAGCAGAGCAATTGATTAATGATATCGTTGCTGATTTTGGCACTTTAGATATTGTGGTGAACAATGCCGGCATCACCAAAGACGGTTTGCTGATGCGAATGAGTGAAGAGAATTTTGATGAGGTGATTGAGGTGAATTTGAAATCGGTTTTTAATACCACCAAGGCGGCTTCAAAAGTGATGATGAAGAACCGCAAAGGTGTTTTTATCAATATGAGTTCTGTTGTTGGGGTACAGGGAAATGCGGGTCAGGCTAATTATGCGGCTTCTAAAGCGGGTATTATTGGTTTTACCAAATCGGTGGCTAAAGAATTAGGATCAAGAAATATTCGCTCTAATGTGGTGGCTCCAGGTTTTATCCGTACAGAAATGACTGAAGTTTTGGACCCTAAAGTGGTAGAAGGCTGGGCGGCGGCAATCCCATTAAAAAGAGCTGGAGAGGTAGATGATGTGGCGAATGTTTGCGTTTTTTTGGCATCAGACATGAGCGCTTACGTAACTGGGCAAGTGATTTCTGTTTGTGGGGGAATGCTTTAATTAGATGTGAGTAGTGAGTATTGAGATGCGAGAAAGAATAATTCTTAATGATATTTTAAAGAGCTGAGATTTTCTTGGCTCTTTTTTTGCGCATAAGAAATAGTTATTAATCCTAAAAAATGAAAAATAGATTTATTCTACCCGCCTTAATTATGGGGCTTTGCTTAATTGTGGTGGCTTTTGTATTGGCCAAAGGCTTAAAAAATATTAAAGGCGACCAAACTATTAATGTAACCGGATCGGCTAAAAAATTGATTGTTTCTGATTTGGGAATTTTGAAAGGAAACTTTAATATTTCGGCGGTAACCCCACAAGATGCTTACAGGGAATTGGAGCGCCAAAGACCAATTGTGATTAATTATTTAAAAAGTAAAGGTTTTAAAGTCGCCGATATTGATGTGAAAACAATTAATGTGTATCCTCAATATAGTTTTGGGCCAAATGGTCAGCAATTGGGGATTAGGGATTATGCCATCAATCAATCGTTCGAAGTGACTTCTAACGATGTGAATAAAATAAAGTCAGTTTCGATTGATATCGCTTCTTTATTCACTCAGGGCGTAAGTTTTAATGTTAATCCACCCGAATATTATTATACCAAACTGAGCGATGTAAAAATCGAGATTCAGGCTGAAGCTGCAAAAGATGCTATGGTTAGAGGTGAAAAAGTTGCAGAAGCTACCAATAGAAAATTGGGAACTTTAACCAATGCCCGAATGGGTGTGCTGCAAATCACTCCAGAAAACTCTAATATGACTTCTGATTATGGCGTAAATGACGCAAGCTCGATCCGAAAAGAAATTACTGCGGTGGTAAATGCGAATTTTGAAATTGAGTAGGTAAAACCAATCATTTTCAAAAACATTTTTAAAGGCTATTCTAAAATCCCATATTTACATACAAATATGCCTTTATTATTCTCTTTGTTATTTAATGATTTAAGTGCTTGGTGGCTGATTCCTTGTTTGATGCTGGGTTTTGGTTTAGCATTTATTCTTTATCAAAAAAGCGCATTAGAAGATAAAAATCTGAAATGGATTCTATTCTCGTTAAGAGGGATTTTGATAAGTTTGTTGGCTTTTTTACTACTCTCGCCATTAATTAAAATCACCCAAAAGCAATTAGAAAAACCGCTAATTATTATCGCTCAGGATGCATCTGCATCTATAAAAAATGCTACTAATGCCCAATTTGATTCGGTAGCTTATCATCGCGATTTAGAAAATTTAGCTAAAAGCATAGGGGAAAATGCCGAAGTGAAAATTTTGAATTTTGGGGATGAAGTGAAAGAAGGGTTTGACTTTAAGCAAAGGGAAAAGCAAACGGATTTTTCTGCTTTGTTGAATTATATTCTGGAACAATACGGCGATCGAAATATTGGGGCTTTAATTATAAGTTCTGACGGAATTATTAATCGTGGGGCTAATCCGATTAACCAAATCAACCAGATTAAATATCCTATTTACAGCATTGCTTTAGGCGATACCATCCTTAAACGAGATTTAATTTTAGCCGAAGTCAATTATAATAACTTGGTTTATTTAGGGAATGATCATCAGTTGGAGATTGAAGTTCAGGCAAATAAAGCGAATGGCACAAGATCTCAATTGGTGGTTAAAAGTAACGATGGACAAACTAAATCGCAATATTTTACAGTAAATGGGGATGAGTGGCGACAAAAATTCAAGATTAATTTAGAAGCTCGGAAAAAAGGAATTCAGAAAATTGAGTTACAGGTTGCGCCTGTAAAAGATGAGTTTTTAGTTCAAAATAACCGTCAAACGATTTTTGTAAATGTGTTAGACGGGCGTGAGAAAGTTTTGATTTTAGCAAATGCGCCACACCCAGATATTACAGCCTTAAAAGAGGCCATTGAAAACAATAAAAATTATGAGGTAAAAGTAGCTTACGCTGATGATTTACCAGCTAATTTTCAAGATTATGGATTAATTGTTTTCCATTCTTTGCCATCCATCAAGTATCCTATTTCTAGTTTCCTAACCCAAACCAGCCAAAAATCGAGGTTGTTTATTGTGGGGACTAATACCAATACATCGGCTTTAAGCCAGATTCAAGGTTTGTTGAATATCAATACCAATGGAAGTGCCACCCAGGATTATCTTCCACAGCTTAATAAAAATTTTTATGCTTTTTCTTTGAGCGATGAAGCCAAAGAACGTTTGCAAAATCTTGCACCGCTGGTTGCGCCTTTTGGTAATTATTCTTTAAAATCTGCAGGGGTTATATTGTTTAACCAAAAGGTAGGAAATGTTGCTACACCAGCGCCGCTTTTGAGTTTTGGTGATGATGGCGGTTCTAAAACAGCAGTTTTAACGGGCGAAGGAATTTGGCGCTGGCGCTTAGAGGATTTCGCTAAAAATGACAACCATGATGCTGTGGATGAATTGATTACTAAATCGGTTCAATATTTAAGTGCTAAAGATGATAAGCGGAAATTTAGGGTTTATCCTATTAAAGATCGCTTTGCCGAGAATGAACATGTCATTTTAAATGCCGAGTTATATAATGATGCTTATGAATTGAACAATGAACCAGATGTAAGTATTGATATTCAAAGTAGATCAGGCAAAAAGTACAGCTATTTATTTTCGAGAACAGGGCAGAGCTATCAGTTAGATGCTGGTTTCCTTCCTTCTGATGAGTATAGTTTTTTGGCAAAAGCTGCTTTGGGGAAGAATAGCTATGCTGCTAAAGGCGAGTTTTTAATTGAGGAGCTAAATACTGAATTGATGCAGACGACGGCAAATCACCAGTTGTTATACAATATGGCTATGCAAAGTGGTGGTAAAATGGTAATGCCTAATCAGATAAATTCTTTAAAAGATTTGATTCCTAAAAATGAGAAGGTAAAAACTATCAGTTACGAAGAACATAGCTACGAGAATATTATAAACTTGAAATGGATTTTTGTTATCCTGATGCTTTTACTAAGTTTAGAGTGGTTTTTAAGGAAAAGAAATGGTGCCATTTGATTT
>JBKJLB010000171.1:0-4214 GCA_046597075.1 Pelobium sp. | reverse complement strand
GTGGATGGTATTTCTAATAATATTAGTATTTACTATCAGGAATTGGGTGCAAACCGAGAAACGCAAAAAATGTATGCAACCAGTCTTTATGATTACCAAAAAGCTCAAGAATTTAAAGTAAATAACACTGTCGATTATTCCATTGCTCGTATTTATGATCAGTATTTAAAAAAGCCTAAATCTGCTTTAACCTATTACCAGAAATACTTAAAAGATGCAAACAGAACAATCAAAGCAAACCAACCTTATATCGATTATTGTGAAGCTAGAATAAAAGAAATTAAGGCGATAAAATAACTCATCATGCTAAAAAAAACAAAAAAGCTGATTAGCATTTAATCTAATCAGCTTCTAAATTTTTTTAATTTAAATCGCTTTAAAAACCACCATACTTAACGGAGGAATATCTACCGCGATAGAATTAGCTTTCCAATGACTGCCTTTTGCTTCGCTAACCTTATCTGGATTTGTTATTCCGCTGCCCCAAAATTCTTTTGCATCCGAGTTAAAAATTTCCTTCCATTTGCCACTTCTAGTTACGCCAAAACGGTAACCTGGTCGTGGAACAGGAGTTAGATTTAAAGCAATAATTAAATCGTCTTTAGGGTTCAATCCTTTACGGGCATAAACGGCTACAGAATTCTCATGGTCGTCGTTTACAATCCATTCAAAGCCATTTGCATCAAAACTACGCTCGTACATGGCTGGTTCTTCTTTATAAAGCTTGTTGAGCGCCATCACTGTTTTTTTAATTCCTTGATGTGGCTCAAACTCTAGTAAATGCCAGTCTAAGGAATGTGATGGATTCCATTCTTGAGTTTGTGCAAATTCACCTCCCATAAACAACAGTTTAGTTCCGGGATGTGTCCACATATAACTGTATAGCAAACGCAGGTTGGCAAATTGCTGCCACTCGTCTCCAGGCATTTTATATATCAACGACTTTTTACCGTGAACCACTTCGTCATGCGAAAGCGGCAGCATAAAATTCTCGGTAAAGGCATAAATAGTGCTAAAAGTTAATTCGGAGTGATGATATTTACGGTTAATCGGATCTTCTTTGAAATAACCCAATGTATCGTTCATCCAGCCCATCATCCACTTTTGGCCAAAGCCTAAACCGCCAGTATAAGTTGGATGGCTCACGCCAGAGAATGAGGTTGATTCTTCGGCAATAGTTTGCACATCCGGAAAGTGCGCATACACCGCTTCATTAAATTCTTTTAATAATGATACGGCTTCAAGGTTCTCTCTTCCACCAAATTCATTCGGAATCCATTCTCCTTCTTTCCTCGAATAATCCAAATATAACATAGATGCAACTGCGTCTACTCTTAAACCATCAATATGGTAACGATCTAACCAAAAAAGTGCATTTGAAATTAAAAATGCCCTCACCTCGTTTCGTCCATAATTAAAAATGTATGATTTCCAATCGGGATGAAAGCCTTTACGTTCATCTGCATGCTCATACAAATGTGAACCATCAAAATTATATAAGCCGTGGGCATCTCCTGGGAAATGCGAGGGTACCCAGTCCATAATTACCCCAATCCCACTAGCGTGGAATTGTTCAATTAAATACATTAGATCTTGTGGTGTTCCGTATCTGCTAGAAGCAGCAAAATAGCCCGTAATTTGATAGCCCCAGCTTGGATAATATGGATGTTCCATCAACGGCATAAACTCAACATGAGTGAAGCCCATTTCTTTCACATAAGAGACCATTCTAGTAGCCATATCCCTGTAGGATAAAAACTGATCTGGAGATTCGAATCCCCTAGCCCACGACCCAAAATGAACTTCATAAACCGACATGGGTTTATTTAATCCGTTCTTAGTGTTCCTGGTTTGCATCCAAGATTTATCCTGCCATTCGTACCAGTTATCCCAAATAATGGAAGCCGTACGTGGTGGTTCCTCTGCTCTTAAAGCAAAAGGATCTGCTTTTTCTAAATCTTCGCCCGTAGTTGAGTTAATAAAATATTTATAGGTTTCTCCATGCCCAACATGTGGAATAAAGCCTTCCCAAATTCCAGTGCCATCCCACCTTACATAAAGCGGATGTGAGGCTTTGTCCCAATGATTAAAATTACCGACAACAGAAACATAATTGCCATTTGGTGCCCAAACTGCAAAATAAGTTCCAATTACCCCTTCGTGTGTAACTACATGCGAGCCTAATTTTTCATACAGCTTATAATGCTTCCCAGATTTAAAAAGCATCACATCAAAATCAGTAAAACGAGAATAAGGTAACACATTAACCGATAATGGTGTTAAACTGACTGCTTCCTTTTGTTTTGTGCTGACGCTTTTTTTCTTAACAGGAGTTGATTCTACTGATTTAATATTGGCTTTAGCTGCCTTAATCGGCTTTGCTTTTTCAGTAACTGATTTAGTTTCCTGCTTTTTAGCTACAACCTTTTTTTCTTTTGGTATGGACTCTTTCGGAGTACTTATATTTTTTTTTGCCATTTACTGAGAATCCTTAATTGGATTTAAAATTCGGTTCTTATAATCTGAGATTGACTACTCTGACAATTTACATATAAACTTGAAATAAAAATATTTTTTCAGAATTTATCAGATTGTAAAATATAAAGACATAAAAAAGCCCCCGAATAATCGGGGGCTTAGCTTATTATTTCGAAATCTGTATGTTTCTAAAATGTTTAGATACCTTTATTCGGACCCGTTTCAAATCATCAAATTCAAGACTTCCTAAATAATCTTTACCATCTATTATTACTTTAGACGGTTTAAAAGGCAATCCAATTAATTTAAGATCATAAGTCTCGTATCTAGGGGTGAATAAACCTTCAACTGATTGTTTAATCATCATTGATTTATTATCCCCATTTACAATAAATTTCTTCTCTAAATAGATATCCTGCTCGTAGGCAAAGGTATCTCCATGATCTTCGAAATAGAAAGAATTTACTTCGTAATTAGAATAGTATATCTGAAATATTAATTCATCAACCTCAAACTCATTGGTATGCTGCATCACAGGAAATTCTGGTATGACCGAACCTGCCTTTACAAAAATTGGCATAGAATCTAAAGGAGCCTGAACCAAGTGTTCTTCGCCACCTTTTAATTCTTCATGAGTCCAGTAATCATACCAATCACCTGCAGGTAAATAAACTTTACGTGAAGTCCCGCCTTCTTCAAAAATTGGACAAACCAAAATTTTATCTCCAAAAGTGAATTCATCTTCGCGATAAATATTTGTGACATTTTCTTGCTCTAACATTACTACTGGACGCAAAATAGGAAAGCCATAACGAGAATGCTCCCAAAAAGCAGAATAGATATATGGTAATAATTTATAACGAAGTTCGATGAATTTACGATTGATATCTTCTAGCTCCTGACCAAAACTCCACGGCTCACGTTCTGCGGTATCACCGGCAGAGTGCGCCCTCATGAAAGGAGAAAAAACGCCTAATTGAATCCATCTGGTAAATAACTCGCCAGTAGGCTCGCCACTAAATCCACCAATATCTGTTCCGGCAAATGGCATCCCAGACATGGACAATCTTTGCATTTGCAAACTGCCGATTTTTAAATGTTCCCAGCTTGCTACGTTATCACCTGTCCAGCAAGAACTATAACGTTGTACTCCAGAATACCCAGCTCTGGTGATGGTAAAAGGGCGTTTATTTTTTTGAATTTTCTTTAAGCCATCGTAAGTTGCTCTTACCATTTGCATTCCGTAAACATTATGTGCTTTACGATGCGAACCACGATGCCCGTCGTATTGATGGCGAACATCATCAGGGAAAGTTCCTTTACCAAAAACAGCAGGTTCGTTCATATCATTCCAAACACCTGCAACCCCAACTTCAACTAATTCTTTGAACAAACCTCCCCACCAAAGTCTTACTTCTGGATTGGTAAAATCAGGAAACTGACAACGGCCAGGCCAAACATGACCTTCCATAAAGTAATCATCGCTTCGGCGACAGAAATATTTATTCTCTTTACCTTCTTTAAATACCCAATAATTATCATCCACTTTAATTCCAGGATCAATGATGACTACTGTTTTAAATCCATCGTCAGATAATTCTTTGATCATCTTTTTAGGATTTGGAAAGTACTTTTTATTCCAAGTAAAGCAACGGTAGCCGTCCATGTAATCTATATCAAGATATAGCGCATCGCAAGGAATTTTACGACTTCTAAATTGATAAGCTAAATCTTTA
>JBKJLB010000325.1:0-5608 GCA_046597075.1 Pelobium sp. | reverse complement strand
ATTCACATTTCATTAAATACTTACAACGCTCTTAAAGATCAAGAGCGTTGTAAGTTATATACCTATTTGGTAGTAAAAGAAGATTCACACACTTTATTTGGCTTTGCCGATGAAGGCGAAAAACGTCTTTTTATTCACTTAATTTCTGTGAATGGTATAGGGCCAAATACGGCAAGGATGATGTTGTCTTCAATTTCTCCATCAGAAATTCAAGAAGCTATTGTGAAGGGTGATGTTCCGCAGATTCAAAGAATTAAAGGAATTGGGCCAAAATCTGCCCAAAGATTGATTATAGAACTTCAAGACAAATTGAAAAAAGATGGCCCTGGAACATTAATTTCGGCGCCTTTAAATAATAGTTCAAAAGATGAGGCGTTAAGTGCTTTAGTTATGTTAGGCTTTGCAAAAAACGTAGCCGATAAGGCTGTTGAGGCTGCTGTAAGAACATCTGCTGAACCGTTAAGTGTAGAAGATATCATTAAAATTGCTCTGAAAAGCTTATAATTACATTCTTAACTAAAAAAGCTTGAAAATTAAATTTACTCGTCTTTCTTACAGATTGTGTGTACTATTTAATTTGCTATTATTTAGCATTGCTGCATTTGCTCAAACCGATAAAAAAGATTCCTTAAAACTTAAATACCCGGTTAAAGACAGTTATACAACCCCGCTTTTCGGGAAAAACAGCCTGTTTTTAGGTAATCCACAAAATGTAAAAAAAACAATCGAGTACGACCCAATTACTAAAAAATACATCTTTAAAGAAACGCTAAACGGGAAATTAATCAAACCACCTTTGTACCTCACTTTTAAAGAATATCAAGCTTTAGAAGAAAAAAATATCATCAACTCTTATTGGAAAACTGTTGTTGCAACTGGCGGAAACAAGCCTGAAGAAGGTTTTATCCCAGATGTTAAGGTGAATAGTAAAGCTTTTGAGAAAATTTTTGGAGGAAACACCATCAATATTCAACCGAGAGGTTCTGCAGATTTAACTTTTTCTGGAAGGATAAATCGGAATGAAAACCCGCTATTTAACGAGCGTCAGCGTAAGCAAGGTAATTTTGATTTCAATCAAAGAATACAGATGAATGTAATTGGTAATATTGGCGAAAAGCTAAAAATTACCACCAATTATAACACTGAAGCTCAGTTTGATTTTGAAAACCAAGTGAAATTAGAATACACTGGCAGGAAAGATGAAATCATCCGAAAGATTGAAGCTGGTATGGTTAACTTCCCCTTAAACACCACCTTAATTAGTGGCAGCCAAGCACTTTTTGGTTTAAAAACACAGCTTCAATTTGGCAGATTAGGTATTACTAGTATTTATTCACAACAGAAATCTCAATCCAAGGAAATTAATATCAGTAATGGTGCACAACAAAACCAATTTAGAATCACAACTGATGCGTATGAAGCGAATAAACACTATTTCTTAGCGCAATATTTTAGAGATAGTTACAACAGGGCGATGGCAAATTTACCCATCATTACCTCTAACATTAACATCACGAAAATTGAAGTTTGGATAACCAATAGAAGCAACAGCACCACAGACTCCAGAGATATATTAACGTTTTTAGATTTAGGAGAAAACAAACCTTATAATAACACTCAATTTACAGGGGGCCCAGGATTCTCTTTACTGCCTGCTGGGTTTACTGGACCTGGATTTCCGCAACAATCTAATAATTTATTACAGAATATACCTTCTGGATCTCGATTGACAAATTCGAATGATATTGACGCTTACTTTGCCGCAACTGGGAGAACTGATAATTATAATAAGCTTACTTACGCTAGAAAGTTAACCGAAAAAGAATTTATTCTTCATCCACAATTAGGTTATATATCTTTAAATAGTGCGCTAAATGCAGATGAGGTTTTAGCAGTTTCTTATCGTTATACCGTTAACGGGGTAGAATATCAAGTAGGTGAATTTTCAACTGATTTAAACGTAACTCCAGACAACCCACAGGTACTTTATACTAAGTTATTAAAAAACGAAACCATTAAAACCAATCTTCCACTTTGGGATTTAATGATGAAAAATATTTATGCTTTAGGCGCTTATCAAATTAGTCCGCAAGATTTTAACTTAAATATTTTTAGATTGGATGATAAATCAGGAGTTGAAAAACCGCTAATAACCGAAGGGCAAAATACACAAGGTAAATTATGGATCCAAGTGACCAACCTTGACCGCTTGAACCCGCAAAATGCCAAACAACCCGATGGTAAATTTGACTTTTTAGATGGCATTACCATTGATGCGCTAAATGGAAAAATTATTTTCCCTACTGTAGAGCCTTTTGGTAAAGATTTAGCTTCGCAGTTTATACCTGGAGTAGAACAAGCACTAATTGATAAGTATGCTTATCAACCACTTTATGACTCTATAAAAACTGTTGCACAGCAATTTTTCCCTGGTTTAAACAGATATGTTTTTAAAGGAACTTATCAATCTCAGGTAAGTTCAGAGTTTCAATTAAATGCCATCAACGTTCCTGAAGGGTCTGTTGTAGTAACAGCAGGTACATTGAAACTGCAAGAAGGTGCTGATTATACAGTTGACTATAACATTGGACGAGTAAAAATTTTAAATGAGGCATTGTTAAACTCAGGCCAACCCATTAAAATTCAGTTAGAAAGTAATGAGCTTTTTGGCATTCAGCAGAAAGCATTATTTGGAACACGATTAGATTATCGGGTAAACGAAGATTTAAACCTAGGTGCCACTTTAATGAATCTGAAAGAAACTCCACTTACCCAAAAAGTAAATTTCGGGGAGGAGTCTATTTCAAATACCATTTATGGTTTCGATATAAATTATACCAAAGACAGCAGATTTCTAACAAAGCTAGTTGATAGAATACCATTCATTTCTACCAAAGAAACTTCATCTATTAATTTCACTGGTGAATTTGCAAGCTTTAATCCAGGGCATCCAAAAGCATTAGACTTTGCCGGCAGTAGTGGTGGAACCAGTTATATTGATGATTTTGAAGGCGCAAGATCCATAATCGATTTAAAAAGTGCTAATGTTTGGCAAATTTCTGGCACTCCGCAGCTGTTTCCAGAATCGCAGTTTACCAATGATTTATCTTATGGATTTAATAGAGCGAAATTGTCCTTCTTTAATATCGACCCTATTTTTTACAGTCGAACCAGCAATTTTACACCTGCTAATATCCAAAATAATAAAGCCGAACTTTCTAACCCTTATGTTAGGGAAGTTTTAGAAACCGAGGTTTTCCCTTTTAAACAGCCAGCAACAGGAACGCTTTTAACCTTGCCCACTTTAAACGTTGCTTACTATCCAACATTAAGAGGTCCATACAACCTTACTGCTAATGGCCTTAATCCTGATGGAACATTAAACAACCCAAGAAGCCGCTGGGGCGGGATGTTTAGAAAAATTGAAACCAACGATTTTGAAACTTTAAATATCGAATTCATTGAGTTTTGGGTAATGGATCCTTTTATCAATAAACAAAATTCAGCAGGTGGAGATCTTTATTTTAATATCGGGAATATATCAGAAGATATTCTAAAAGACGGAAGAAAAAGCTTAGAAAATGGGTTACCTGCTGATGGCGACCGAACAAAAACAGACGAAACAGTTTGGGGTAAAATCCCTAAACTTCAGCCTGTAGTGCAAGCTTTTGATAATGACATCAATGTCAGAAAAGTTCAAGATGTTGGTTTAGATGGTTTGGATAATGAAGGTGAACAACAAAAATATCAACCTATAGTTAACCAAGTAACTTCGGTATTAGGGCCACAAGCTGCAGCTGCTTTTAAAAACGACCCTTCTTCTGATGATTACGTTTACTATCGTGGTCCAGTATTAGATCAAATAAATGCAGGGATATTAAAAAGATACGAGAACTACAACGGGACACAAGGAAACTCGAAGACAACACAACAGTCTAATGACGCTATCGGAATAGACAATTCAGCATCTACTGCATTCCCTGATGGGGAAGACATTAATAGAGATAACAACGAGACCAAGGCCGATGAATATTTCCAATACAAAATAAGTATGCGCCCACAAGATTTAATCGTTGGAAAGGGCTACATCACTGATAGGGTAACATCTAATGTTACTTTAGCAAACGGGAATAAGACCTCTATTAATTGGTATCAATTCAAAGTGCCAATTGCGCAATACAATAGCAAAGTTGGTAACATTCAGGATTTTAAGTCTATCCGCTTTATGCGCATGTTTTTAACTGATTTTGCAGACACTACCGTTTTGAGGTTTGCTCGTTTGCAATTGATCAGAGGCGAATGGAGAAGATTTAATGCCGAGAATAATCCTATAAAAGCATTAACAGATCCTGCTTTAAATAACCCTGGATTAGATAACTCTGTATTGGATGTAACTACTGTTTCATTAGAAGAAAATGGCACAAGAACACCTATTCCTTATGTGGTTCCTCCAGGAATTCAACGTCAAAGAGATTTTTCAAACTTTAGAGGTGAAACACAACAAAATGAACAATCTTTATCCGTTGCCATAAAAAATCTAAGGGATGGTTATTCCAAAGCGGCTTACAAAACTACTGTAAATGATGTGCGCTCTTACAAACGATTAAAAATGTTTGTACATGCCGAAGGTGACTTGTTGAAAGATAAGGATATCACTGCATTTGTTAGGCTTGGGGTTGACTATCAAGATAATTTTTATGAATACGAAATCCCTACAAAAATAACTGCTCAAGGTTCTAAAGACCCAGCTTTAATTTGGCCAGAAGAAAATAATATTGATATCCAATTAAGTTTGTTTCAGCAAGCCAAAGTAGCCCGTAATTCGGCCATTATAAATGGGCAACCTTGGCCAATTAACTTACCCTATTCTTTTTCTGATGGTAAAAACACCATCACTATAAAAGGCCAACCAGATTTAAGTAAAATTAGAATATTGATGCTGGGTGCCAGAAATCCTTTGAAGACTAATGGATCTACTGATGATGGTTTAGATAAAAGTGTCACTATATGGTTTAACGAATTGCGCTTAACCGATTTTGACGAAAGTGGAGGTTGGGCAGCAACGGCGAGATTGAACGCGAAACTTGCTGACTTTGGCGACGTAACTGTTTCTGCAAATAAAAGCACCATTGGTTTTGGCTCTTTAGATCAAAGGGTTAGTGAATTGAATCGTTCGGATGATCGCTTTTTTGATGTCTCTTCTAGCTTTGAACTTGGGAAGTTCTTCCCTCAAAAATCAGGTTTAAAAATCCCGATGTACATTAACTATTCTAGCCAAATAAGCACTCCACAATTCGACCCTAAAAATCCAGATATCGAACTTCAGAATGTATTAGATAAGGTTTCAAATTCGGTAAAAGACTCTATTTTAAACTACGCTCAGGATTTTACTCAAAGGAGAAGTATCAACTTTACCAATGTGCGTAAGATTAAGACTGATCCGAATGCGAAAAATCATCTTTGGGACATAGAAAACTGGAATTTAACTTATGCTTACACCGAATATGGGCATCGAGATTTTATCAATGAAAATGCAGTTCAAAAAACTTATAGAGGAGCTTTAGGCTATAATTATAATAATCCTGCAAAGTTTATCACCCCATTTGAT
>JBKJLB010000151.1:0-3011 GCA_046597075.1 Pelobium sp. | reverse complement strand
CGTTTTTTTTATCATAAGGCATCCAGATCGCACCTAAGTTTTTTATGACAGCTGAAGCTGTAAAGCCGCCTTTATGAGCCCAGGTTACGCCGAGGTCAACTGCATTACCAAACGACTTGTAAATATCGTAATGCGAATAAATTGTTTTTAATGTAGCACCAAAACTAAAACTCGTATCTTTTAAACGCCGCGCGAGAGTAAGATTAAAAGAATAATCAGCTGCTTTAAAATCTCCTTGCTTAACATCGTACTCATCGCGTTTATCAAATTTGCCATAATTAAAGAATTGGATACTTCCGCCAAGCGTTCCTACTTTATCGAAATGATGAGCATAAGCGGCATTTCCAAAATTCATGTCGGCAATATAATTGCAATAATTTAACGCTACCTGTTTAACACAGCCTTTGTTCAAGAGGGCAGGGTTGCTGTAAGAAAGATTAATATCATCACCCCAAACGCTCATGCAATTACCGCCTAAAGCCGCAGCCCTCGCAGGTATTGGAGTTTCTAAAAAACGGTAGGTTGTTGGTCCGCCAACTAATCCGCCAACTTGAGATTTAGTAATGGCTGCCAGAGCTAAAAGAAATAATATTGCCGGTAATTTTTTCAATTATAGTTTTAACGCATAAAATTAAGTTTTATTGTGTGAAAAGCCTGGACTAATGAACAAAAAATTTATAGCTTTTGAGACTGGAAGAGCCTTTCAATTGGGCCAAATAAATTCCCTGATTGAGTTTCTGCATTGGAATCCGGGTTTTACCATTTTGGAAATAATCCCTTAATGCATAGTCACCAATTATTTTTCCTTCAATATTATAAATTGAAACTGTTTCAAATTCATTCACTAAAATATTATTCTGATCCATTTCCAATTCATTATTCGCATTCAAAAAGCAATTATTCTGGTGATCAATGGAATTATTTACATCAACAGCAAGGATTTTCGAATATTCAAAACTTTTATCTGTATCAATAATTTTTAATTTGTAATAGTAAATAGAATTTGAACCTTCAACATCCGGAAAAGTATATTTTTTGTTTGAATTACTGTTGCCGGAAGCTTTAACAGTGCCAATGGAATTAAAAGAAGATCCGTCGTCTGATCTGTAAATATCAAAGTAATCTGTATTTTTTTCGGTCATGGTTTCCCATTGTAATAATGTTGTATGTGGTAATAATTTATAACTGAAATCAGTTAATTCTACAGGTAAAACAACAGGAACAGATAAGGTAATATCATCAACAGCGATCGATGGGTCGTATCCAATACCATTCCCATTATTTACCCACCGAAAACCGATCTTG
The DNA here is from genome assembly GCA_046597075.1 of Pelobium sp. Lineage (GTDB taxonomy): Bacteria > Bacteroidota > Bacteroidia > Sphingobacteriales > Sphingobacteriaceae > Pseudopedobacter. The sequence goes on along the minus strand of JBKJLB010000151.1, from coordinate 1,706 downwards.
ACATTTGCATTATTGTTAGCCGAAGCAGGCAGAGCAATGCTGTAAGCTGTCCACAAACCTTGAAGAGGCCCGGGTTGGCAGGGCCCCCCGCAACAAGCTGTTTTAACGGGATCTGAAATTTGTGCCCATACGGTTCCGTTAAAATACCAAAGTGTTGCATTATCATTTAGATTATTTTCACCGTATTCAATATAATTAAAAGCTAAAGTAATTGTTGTTTTACCTGTGCAATTAATGGTTGGACTTTCCGCTCTTAAATCGGTTGCGTTTGCAATTCCGGTTTCGTTATAAGATGCGCCCAAATCGTTGAAGAGTCCGGTGGAGCCTATATGTAAAGTGCGATTATTAGTGCCCGCGCAACCTGCACCACAAACACCAACACCCATTCCTCTTTCTTTCGCACTTACAAACCATGCATTGGCACTTGAATTGTTTGTGCCCGTAGTTGTTACAGCCCAAGCTCCATTTCCGCTGTTAAAACCAATAGCTGATTGTCCGCCTGAACAACCAAATCCAAATGCCTCTGTCCAAAAAACCTGTGCGTTAATTGTAATAGAAAAAAATGAAATTAATATGAGTAAGGCTTTTCGCATTATTTAGCAATATTAAATTTAGTAAAAAATAAGAAAGCTTTTACAAAAAAGTTTTAAACCTTTGAAGTTTATAAACGCTTTTAGAAACTGTTAAAACCGGCTGTTTATTGAGGGAATGTGGAAATGCTTCTCACTTCAAGCGTAGGGCAGACTTAAGTCGGGGGGTTAGAAGAATGACGTTTTGAAGAATACTGTTTCATATGAAGATCACTTCCCCTGAAAAACAGTCGTCTCTACCCAGCTTTTGCCCCAGTTCTCAAGTTCTTCTTTTGTCCAAAGTTCGGGATAGAAAACACGTTTTTGAAAACGTGGTGGTAAATATTTTTGCCAGTTAGTTCCGCCTGTTGCAGCAATATCAGCAGCGTCGGCCTGTAAATAACGCACCGCTGATTTATAATGTACCAAAGGCCAAATAATATTTACATTCACATCTAAATTTTTCAATGCATTAATTACACTCTGATTTTTTTGATCTGCTTCCGGTAACGATTTGTATTTGGCCCATAAATTTTTTGTTTTATAGTCTTTAGCCATTGCTATGAATTTCGCAGCGTATTTTTTCTCGAATTGATTTAAGGTCAGCGTTTTTTTACCGCTTGCTAATTCAGTGGCTCCTTTGTTCCAATAAATATTCTTAAATAATTCTTCGATGCTTGCATTTTTACCGGCGTAATTTGCTCTTACTTCTTTATCCACCAAATTTATAAAATCAGCAGAAGCAATTTCGATCATACGGTATTGCGCACTTTGGAAACCACTTGCAGGCAATAACGCCATTCGGTAACGTAAAAATTGTTCTTTTTCCATTCCGTTGATCATGATCTCGAAAGATTTTGTTAATGCTTCGAAATATCGGTTAATGCGCATGACGCGTTCAGCAAAAAATTTAGGATCTAATTTATCTTTCGATCCTAATAATTGTCCGTTTCGTAAAATTTTCGGACCGTTATTCGAAATTTGATCAAACTCATGCAAACATAATTTAAAATAGAGTTCGGTAATTTGATGATACATGATAAAGATCATCTCATCCGGAAAATCTGTTTTAGGATTTTGAAGCGTTAATAAAGTATCAACTTACTTATTGGGATTATACGCAAGTTGATACTTTAT
>JBKJLB010000150.1:0-8583 GCA_046597075.1 Pelobium sp. | reverse complement strand
ATACCCGGTACCACCCTTTACTGTTAAAATACCAGCCACTTTTAAAATAACGTCTTTAGCGGATGTCCAGCCGGAAAGTTTTCCTGTTAATTTAACCCCGATTAGTTTGGGAAATTTTAATTCCCAGGCTAATCCTGCCATTACATCGCAAGCATCAGCACCACCAACACCAATTGCCAACATCCCTAAACCACCTGCATTTACAGTGTGTGAATCGGTACCAATCATCATCCCACCAGGGAATGCGTAATTTTCTAAGACAACTTGGTGAATAATACCAGCACCTGGTTTCCAGAAACCGATACCATATTTATTAGATACAGAACCCAAGAAATCAAAAACTTCTTTACTTTCTGTATTTGCTTTATTTAAATCTGCTTCGGCACCAACTTTAGCTTGTATCAAGTGATCACAATGCGCAGTAGATGGCACAGCCACTTTTGGTCGGCCAGCTTGCATAAATTGCAAAAGGGCCATTTGAGCCGTTGCATCTTGCATTGCTACTCTGTCTGGTGCAAAATCTACGTAATCAACACCTCTTTTATAGGCTTGAGTGGTAGGATTATCCCAAAGGTGGGCGTAAAGAATTTTTTCTGTTAAAGTTAGAGGTTTACCAACTACTTTGCGAGCAGCTTCAATTTTGTCTCCAAAACCAGCGTAAACTTTTTTGATCATGTCTAAATCAAAAGCCATTATTGTTTGATTTTATGTACGAATAAATGTTTGAGCCGCTAATTTAGGAAAAAATGATTTCTCGAGTTCTATAATAATGTAAAGTATTTTTTTTGTTCAGATTAAAGACTAAATAATAAGATGAAAAGATCTATTTCATAATATTTTAAACTGATAACCTTGTTTTACCCAGTATGCTAAAGCCTTAGGTAATACATATTCTAATCTTTCCCAAGCTTTTAAACTATCATGAAATACAACTATTGACCCGTTTTTAGTATGTTTCAAGACATTTTTTAAGCATTTCTCAGGAGAAAGATTGATGTCGAAATCGCCACTTAAAACATCCCACATCACTATTTGAGATTTAAGATTTGAGATTTGAGATTGATCAAAATCATTTATCTCGTGACTTAAATTTTGTTTTTCAATTAGCTTTATTTGCGAACGCTTGATTCTTCCATAAGGTGGACGAAATAAATTAGTTTGGGTAAGCTGTTGACATTTTATGTAATTCTCGAGATAAGTTTTATCATCCGTTATCCACCCTTTTAGATGGTTAAATGTGTGATTACCAATTTGATGACCATCTGCTTTAAGCTGTTCATATACCTCAGGATGTTTGATAATATTATCGCCAATGCAAAAGAAAGTTGCCTTTGCATCAAAGTTTTTTAAAGTTTTTAAAACCCAAGGTGTAACAATAGGTATAGGTCCGTCGTCAAAAGTGAGAAAAATGATTTTATCGACTCTGGATTTATTCCAAAGTAAATTTTTAGGATAAATTTTTTTTAATAATAATGGAGTTTTTATCAGATACATACTAATAGAAACTAAAGTAGAGATAAATTTGCAAGCACAACAAAATTAAAGATGATAAATTATAAAATGAGTAATCTTAAATCACATCAGTTTAAAGTATTCACACTTGTAGTAGGATTATTGGCCTTCAGTTTCTCATCTGCTTTTGCACAAGAAGAAGAGAAAATTACTTTACAACAGGCGATAGAAAGAACATTAACAAATAATCTACAAATTAAACAAGCTCAGTTTCAAGCTTCGATTACTAATGAAAATTTAAAGCAAAGTACTTTTGAGAGGTATCCAAGTTTAACTTCAACAGCTTCGGCTAATAGGCAATTTGGTTTGTTTTTCGATAACCAAACAGGTAGATTGATTAATTCAAGTGTTGATCAAATTAATGGAAGAATTAGCTCATCAATTTTGCTGTTTGGGGGCGGTAGCTTAATCAATCAAATCAAACAGAATAAAAACTTTTTACTAGCCGACCAGAATAATGTAGATAAAATTAAAAATGATTTATCCCTATCTGTTGTAACAACCTATTTAACGATCATAAATAATCAAGATTTAATTAAGGCAAGCAAGGATCAACTCAGTTTATCTAAGCAACAACTAAATGTTGCCCAAAAACGATTTAATGTTGGGGATAATACTCAGGCTGATTTGTCACAAGCTGAGGCTCAGGTAGCTAATAATGAACTAAGTTTGACAAATGCGGAAAACGCTTTCGAATTGTCCATTTTAAATCTAAAACAATTGATGGAAATGGATCCTCAAACACAAATAGAATTAGTGATACCAGCGATTGATGATCCTTCGTTAATTGATAATAAATATTCTGGATATGATATTTTTACTCAAGCAGTTCAAAACTATCCAGATATTAAAACGGCCACTTTTAATACGGAAGCATTTAAATATGGAGTTAAAGTTGCAAAGGGAAGTCTTTATCCTTCTTTAAGTTTTGGAGCAGGGCTTAGTACGGGTTATTCAAGTGCTAATCCTTTATCTTTTAACAAACAGATTACTGATAATAACTTTGGACAGTTTTTAGGTTTCAATCTTTCAGTTCCAATTTTTAATAATTATCGTTCTAGATCATCATACAACGTAGCTAAAATTAGATATGATAACGCTAAAGTCTCTGAGCAGTTAGCAAAAAATAATTTAAACAAAATCATCAACCAAGCGGTACAAGATTTAAAATCAGCTATAAAAAGCTATGGTGCAACAAAAAGCGCATTTGAATCTTCAAAAGAAGCGTTTAATGCTATACAACAGCGCTATGAAGTTGGCTTAGTTAATATCATTGAATTAAATACTGCTCAAACTAATTTTAACAAAGCCGAATTTGATTTCATTCAGTCTAAATACAATGTAATTTTTAGAAGCAAGGTAATTGACTTCTACTTAGGAAACCCATTAACACTTTAATCAAACCTTTATAATCATAATAAAATGAATAAGACGCTTAGAAATGTACTCATCGTTGTAGGAATTCTTGTAGTACTGGCCATTGTTGGTAACAAAATGGGTTGGATAGGTAAAAGCAAAACTGTACAAGTAGCGGTTACTAAATCAGAAAATAAAAACATTATCGAAACTGTTTCGGCAAGTGGTAAAATACAGCCAGAGATAGAGGTGAAATTAAGTCCCGAAGTTTCTGGAGAAATTGTAGAGTTAACTGTAAAAGAAGGCGATGTGGTTAGAAAAGGACAACTTTTATGTCGAATCAAACCTGATATTTTAGTTTCTGGATATGATAGGGCAGTAGCATCTTACAATGCGCAAAAAGCATCAGTGGCTGGCTCCCAACAGCAATTGGCTCAGTCTCAAGCAAATTTTAAAAATGTGGAGGCTAAATTTCAACGTAGTGAAAAATTATACAAAGATAAAGTGATTTCTGCATCAGAATTTGACGCAGCAAGAGCCGAGTATTTGTCTGCAAGAGCAAGTTTGGAAGGTGCCCGCCAAAACGTGGTAGGGTCTAAGTTTGGCTTACAGCAATCTGGAGCCACTGTTAAAGAAGCAAGTGATAACTTATCCCGTACAAATATTTATTCTCCGGTAGATGGTGTGGTTTCAAAACTTTCTATCGAGCAAGGTGAGCGTGTTGTTGGTACTGCGCAAATGAGCGGAACTGAGATTATGACCATCGCTAATTTGAATAGTATGGAAGTAAATGTTGATGTGAATGAAAATGATATTAACCGTTTAAGTTTAGGAGATACTGCAATAATAGAAGTTGATGCATTTTTAGATAAAAAGTTTAAAGGTATTGTAACTGAAATTGCAAGTTCGGCAAGTGTGGTTGGCACAAGTGCAGATCAGGTAACTAACTTTGCTGTTAAAGTGAGAATATTACAAGACTCTTATTCAGGTTTAAAAAATAAAGGAGAAACAAATTCGCCTTTCCGTCCAGGATTGTCTGCTACGGTTGATATCCAAACTGCAAAAACAAAAGGTTTGGTTGTTCCAATTCAATCTGTAACGGTAAGGGAAGAGGAAAAGCAAAATGATTCTACTGTAGATGGTCCTAAAAATGAAGAGGATGACAAACTAAAAGACAAGAATAAGCCAAAAGCAAAAGAATATGTTTTTGTTATTGATGGAAATAAAGTGAAACAAGTAGAAGTAAAAACCGGCATTCAGGATGATCAAAACATCATCATTATTTCTGGTTTAAAAGCTGGTCAAAAGGTAGTTAGTGCTCCATACGCTGCAATTTCTAAAACTTTGAAAGATAAAATGGAGGTTGAGGTAGTTGATAAGAGCAAATTATTTACTGTAGAAAAGAAATAATTATTTCCATATAATTCATTAATTTGTCCCCATCGGTATTTGTCGATGGGGATTTTTTTATTTAAAAATTTCTATGATCAAATAAAGCACCTAAATTTTAATTCAGTTTGATTTTTATATGGATAATCCAATTCGTCGTATAGCAATTATTGGAGGGGGAAGTTGGGCAACAGCAATTGTGAAAATGATTTGTGATAACTCAACACCAAAGGAAATTTTTTGGTGGATGCGTGATCAGGTAGCTGTGGATCACATTTGTAAATATCACCACAACCCTAATTATCTTTCTTCTGTAGAAGTTAAGGTTAAACCCGAAAACGTTTTTACGGATATCAGAAAAGCAATAAAAGATGCTGATATGGTTTTGTTAAATGTACCTGCAGCTTTTTTAAAAGAAGTGCTAAAAGATGTAACGCCTGAAAACTTAAAAGGAAAAAAAATCATTTCTGCTATTAAAGGTATCGTCCCTGATGAAAATCAGATTATAGGCGATTTTATGCATGATAAATATCAAATTCCTTTTGATGATATTTTGGTGATAAGTGGGCCATGCCATGCAGAGGAGGTTGCGCTAGAAAAATTAAGTTACTTGACAATTGCTTGTCAAAACACCAATTTAGCATGTGAATTTTCTCAATTAATTAATACTAGATACATTAAAACCAATATCTCTGATGATATTTATGGAACCGAATATGGTGCAGTTTTAAAGAATATTTATGCTGTTGCTAGTGGAATTTGTCATGGGGTAGGTTTTGGTGATAATTTTCAAGCAGTTTTAATTTCAAATGCTATTCGCGAGATGAAAAAGTTTGTGGATGCTGTTCACCCAATTAATCGGGATATTATGGAATCGGCTTATTTGGGCGATTTATTGGTTACGGCATACTCTCAATTTAGTCGTAATCGTACTTTTGGTAATATGATTGGGAAAGGTTATACCGTAAAATCTGCTCAATTAGAGATGAATATGGTTGCAGAGGGTTATTATGCAGCAAATAGTATCCATCAAATTAATAAAAATTACAAAGTAAATATGCCTATTGCTAGGGCAGTTTATGCCATTTTGTATGAGAAACACTCACCACATATTGAAATGAAGTTGTTGTCTGATAAATTGAATTGATTTTATAGGGATATTTATTTTTAACAACTTATTGTTTTCTATAAATAGTTAAAACCTTCTTATGAAGCCAATTGAGGGTTGGAATTTATTGTTTCTCAGTATTAAACCTCTGTTTGTAGCATTTTGTACATCATAATATTTTAAAGAAAAAATATAACTCAATCTCCTTTTTTGTTCATAAATGAAATTTGCGCCGTATACAACACTTTCGTTTCTATAAAGGAGATCTTTTTTCTTTTTTAAATTTATGAAACTATAGCCTACAAAAGGGCTAATAAATATAGGATGATGGGGTTTATTAAATTCAAATTGATAAATTAAATCAAATTCAGTTTGTTTAAAATTTACACCACCAATCCCCCAATTAAAAGCGCCTCCAGTTTCTAAAAAGAAAGGTTTCCATATTCTAAGTTGAGTGTTTGTAGAAAAGTTATAGTTACTTAACCCAGTTAATTTTTTATTTATGAGGGGTTGAAAATTATCTATAATTAAATGAGATTGATTGATTTTATAAACGGTTCTTAAACCACCACTTACGATATAGTTTCTATACAGTCGTTGAACTTTTTTAAATGAGCTTACTTTTTCAACACTATAAGTGTTATCAATTTTTGGGGGATTAATATTAGTTATTAATTTATTTGCCGCTAAACTATCTATGAAAGGGTCATATTTCTCCCATTCTTTTTTATCCACTGGTTTTTTCAAAGTTAAATCTTCAACATTATTTTGAATGATATCAGCATAATTAATTTCTAAGGGAGTATTGTATATTTCAATAGTGTGGTACTCTTCAAATCTGGTATATTCTAATCCATTTTGGTTGCTCAATCCGTTGAAATTTCTATTTTGTAAATACCATTTATCACCCTTTAATTGATAATTAACACTAATGCTAGTTTCATCAATTTTTGTAGAACCTATCTTTTTTATGTTATATGTGGTGAAATTTATACTTGAAACTGCATAAGTGGCTGAATCTATAAATATAACCCCTTCTTGATTTTGTTTTTTTAGCTTTCGGAAGTTAATGACATAAGTACTTCTATCATTAATGGTGCATTTGCCGTTTAATTTAAACTTATATTGGTTTAAGTTGGATTCGTCTAAAAAGAAACTCCTTTCATGTACATAGTCTTGCTTTATTGGTAATATGTAGCCATTAACAAAGCGAAAGTATTTATCTTCTATTTTTAAACTATCTGCATTTATACTTCTATTTTGAATGAGGATGGTTTTAGATGGCTTACTATTTTTTTCATAAGGAGTGACTGCAACTTTTATGATTGCCTCATTTTTAAAGAATTTGTAATAAGCAAAAGAATCCTTTACAATTTGGTGCATTTTAATAAAACCTTCTATTGTAAAATCTTCCTGAGAATAATTATTGGGGATATTATTAATTGCTTTTTTTAGTATATCGGAGGCGTTTAAATCTGCCCTAGATTCATTTAAATTTAAATTAGTTGGACTTAGTTTGATCTCTATAGATTTATCGCCAGTAAAAGCAAAGAGCTTATTAGTGTAACCTATACTGCTAATTTGAAATCCAAATTTTTTAAGATTGTTGAGTTCTAATACTAATCTAAAACTACCATCTTTAATAGAGCTAGTGCCAAAATTGCCACTTTTAATGGTTGCTCCATCTATGGGTAATAGTGATTTTTCATCTAGAATTTTACCAGTAATATATATGCTTTGTGCATTTGCTCTCAAGCTTAATAGCAATGAAAGCGTAAGAAGATTAATGCACAGACAAAGTTGCTTCATAGTGATGTTTTTATAAAGAAGATGGGCAAGATAATTATTCTTAAGGTTAATGTATTATTATCTTTTTACTAATTTATCATTATAAAAAATACCTTTTTCTTTATGTCCATCTTTATACGTAATCACTCCCTCTCCATTTTTTAATCCATGGTCGAAATTACCTTCGTAAACTATCCCTGTTGAAGCACTTATCCATTTCCCTTTACCTGCTTTTTGCCCTTTTAAATAGCCTCCAATATACTGATTACCATTTTTATATTCCATTTTCCCTTGCCCATTCATATATCCGTCTTGCCAATCACCCGTATAAATATCGCCATTAGTGAATTTGTAAGTTCCCTTTCCCTGATATTTATCCTTGTACCATGTGCCGTTATAGCTGCCATTTTGTGTCGTAAAGATGCCTTGTCCTTGCGCTTTCCCGTCAATAAAATCGCCAGAATAAACATTTCCGTTAGGGTAGTTTAATACACCTTTACCGTATAAATTATTAAACAGAAAATCACCCGTATATTTTCTGCCATCCTTAAAAGATAAAAACCCTTTACCAATCAATTTTCCATTAACAAAATTACCCACGAATATATTCCCGTTTGCAAACAATAATTTTCCTTGTCCATGAGGATTAAAGTTGTTTATCTGGCCAACATATTTATCTCCATTAATAAAAATTATATTCCCACTATACGGAAGTCCTTTTTTCCAATCACCTTCGATCAGATCGCCACTTTTTAGTTTAACCTTACCTCGTCCTTCGAACATTCCATCTTTAAAAGAACCTTCATAAACATCTCCTCCACTTGTTAAATATTTACCAAAACCATTTTCACAATCCCCGCTTAAACAAGGACCTTGAGCAAAAATCTTGAGCGAAAAAAACAAGAGTGTAAAGAAAAACAGATTCTTGGTCATCTCTACATAACTAAAAGAGAACTTAAATATTGTTCAAATAAATTCAAAATAAAAAAAGAGGTTCAAAACTAATTGAACCTCTTTTAAAAAAATAATAAACAATAATATTATTTGTCGTTACGGCGTCTACTTCCTCCACCAAATCCACCTCTGCTACCGCCACCATCTTTTTTATCATCTCTGCGTTTTCCAGAAAAATCTCTGAATTCTCCACCACCACTTCCAGCACTTCTCTCTTTTCTTTCTCCACCACCAGTGCTGCTTCCGCCGCTGCTTCTTCTTCTTTCTCCACCACCGCCGTAGCCACTGCCACCGCTTCTTCTTTCACCACCGCCAGAACTTCTTCTTTCTCCGCCGCCATAGCCACCGCCACCACTTCTTCTTTCACCACCGCCGCTTCTTTCTCTTCTTTCGCCACCTTCAGAACCTCCTGGTGCATCACCAGAAACTTCAATTCTTACATCACGTCCGTGAAAATCGATAGGTTTAAATGCTTC
>JBKJLB010000238.1:0-2819 GCA_046597075.1 Pelobium sp. | reverse complement strand
GGTGCAAGTAATAAAGAGTTACGCACACCAGTTTTCATGACCTGTTTTTTCAATTTCTCCCAATCCCATCTGTTGGTTTGTGGTCTGGTATTCCATAAATCAAATTGAAACTTACCTTCTGATAATGGTGAACCTTTAAAGGATTCGTAAGCACCTTCTTTGATAGCCAAATCTGCTGACGCTTGCATAGCGGCAAAGTAAATGGTTTCAAAAATTTCTGTATTTAATTTCTGTGCTTCATCACTTTCAAAAGGCATTTTCAAGATCATAAAAGCATCAGCTAAACCTTGAACACCTAAACCAATTGGACGGTGACGCATATTAGAATTTTGTGCTTCTATTACTGGATAATAGTTATGATCTATGATTCTGTTTAAATTGATGGTAACTTGATAGGTAACCTCAAATAATTTATCATGATTGAATTCACCATCTATGATATATCTTGGTAAAGAAAGAGATGCTAAATTACATACCGCTACCTCATCTGGAGAGGTGTACTCCATAATTTCGGTACATAAATTAGAACTTTTTATAGTCCCTAAATTTTTCTGGTTTGATTTACCGTTAGCAGCATCTTTATACAAAATATAAGGTGTGCCGGTTTCAATCTGAGCATCTAAAATTGCAAACCATAATTCCTGTGCTTTGATGACTTTACGAGCCTTCCCTTCTTGCTCGTAACGCTCATATAATTTCTCAAATTCTTCTCCATGACAATCTGCTAAGCCTGGTGATTCATGTGGGCAAAATAAACTCCAATTTCCATCAGCTTCCACACGCTTCATAAATAAGTCAGAAACCCAAAGTGCATAGAATAAATCTCTAGCTCTGTTTTCTTCTTTACCATGATTCTTTTTCAAATCAAGAAAATCAAAAATATCTGCATGCCAAGGCTCTAAATAAATTGCAAAGGCACCTTTACGTTTACCACCACCTTGGTCAACGTATCTAGCTGTGTCGTTAAAAACCTTCAACATCGGTACAATTCCATTACTTGTTCCGTTAGTTCCGCTAATGTAAGATCCGGTAGCTCTTACATTGTGTATGCTTAAACCAATACCACCAGCACTCTGTGAAATTTTTGCGGTTTGTGTTAATGTTGCATAAATTCCTTCAATGCTATCGTCTTTCATAGCAATTAAAAAACAGCTCGACATTTGAGGCTTTGGAGTAGCGGCATTAAATAAAGTTGGCGTTGCATGAATAAACCAACGCTCGCTCATTAAATGATAGGTTTTAATCGCACTTTCTAAATCATGTTTGTGAATACCAACTGATACTCGCATGAATAAATGTTGTGGACGTTCAACTATTCTGCCGTTTATTTTAAGTAAGTATGATCTTTCTAAGGTTTTAAATCCGAAGTAATCAAAACTAAAATCTCTGTCGTAAATAATAGTGCTATCTAATAATTCTGCGTTATCATGGATGATTTGCATGACATCGTCGGCAATAAGTGCTGCTGACTTACCAGTTTTTGTATCATGATATTGATGCAAACTCTTCATTGTTTCAGAAAAAGATTTCTGAGTATTCTTATGTAAGTTAGAAACTGCAATACGAGAAGCTAAAATGGCATAATCTGGATGACGAGTAGTTAACGAAGCGGCAGTTTCTGCTGCTAAATTATCTAACTCTGAGGTAGTTACCCCGTCATACAAACCATCAATGACCTTCTTAGCTACCTCAACAGGATCTACAAAATGTTGATTTAAGCTGTAGCTTAATTTCTCGATTCTTGAAGTGATTTTATCAAATTTTACAGATTCTGTTCTGCCGTCTCTTTTTATTACAAACATGTCTTTTGTGGTTGTGAGTGTTTAGTTTGTTATTGTTTTGTTAAAGTAGTTTGTTTGATAGCGATTAGTATTTGAGGGTTATTATTTTAGGCCTAAAAACTAACAACCTAACCAACTACCAACTGGTTTTTAAAAGTCCTCGTCTAAGGAAAAAGCTTGGCTTTCACTGTCAGCTAATACACCGCTTTTCTGATAATCTCCTACTCTCTTTTCAAAGAAATTTGTTTTTCCTTGTAAGGAAATCAACTCCATAAAATCGAACGGATTAGTGGTGTTGTAAATTGGTGGATAGCCTAATTCTGTAACCCATCTATCAGCTACAAATTCTATGTATTGCTGCATTAATCTAGCATTCATACCAATTAAATCTACAGGCAAAGCATCAGTAACAAACTCCTTTTCTATGGTTACAGCTTCTTTAATAATTTCATAAACTGCCTCTTTACTTAGCTTATTTTGTAGCATACCATAAAGCAAACATGCAAATTCGCAGTGCATACCTTCGTCTCTAGAGATTAATTCGTTGCTAAAAGTTAAACCAGGCATTAAACCTCTCTTTTTTAACCAAAATATAGAACAGAAACTACCGCTAAAGAAAATACCTTCTACAGCTGCAAACGCGACTAAACGCTCTGCGAAATTTCCGTTTTCTATCCATCTTAAAGCCCATTGAGCTTTCTTTTGTACGCAAGGAACAGTATCTATGGCGTGTAAAAGATGTGTTCTTTGTTTTGGATCTTTGATGTAGGTATCAATTAATAAAGCATACGTTTCTGAATGTATGTTTTCCATCATGATTTGGAAACCATAAAAGCAACGGGCTTCTGGCACCTGAACTTCGCTCATGAAATTCACAGCTAAGTTTTCATTAACGATACCATCACTAGCAGCAAAAAACGCTAAGATATGACTGATGAAATGTCGCTCGCCATCGTTTAAATTTTCCCAATCCTTTTGATCAGAGGAAAGATCTATTTCTTCGGCAGTCCAAAAACTTGCCTCATGGCGTTTATACAT
>JBKJLB010000136.1:0-3945 GCA_046597075.1 Pelobium sp. | reverse complement strand
CGTCGTTAACACTCCTCGCAAAGACAGTAAGGTCGTACACTCCTCGCAATGACGGTAAGGACGTTAACACTTCTCGCAATGAACCTGATAGGCAATGACGATGAGATCAACTCTCATCCTTATAATAAAGTGTAATGTATTTCATGCCTTTTCCATCATCAAAACCTTGATCTAGTAAACTTCTATCTCCGTGAATGTAAACATGGAAGTTTTTATCCAGTTTTAAAACAGATTTATAACTACTCTTTTGTTTCATAACGGCTTGCCCGGATATTTCGAAACCTTTACTAATTGGAGCATCAAATTCTTGCTCATAGTTTTGAACCATAGATTTAAAAGAGCTGGCGGCGGTCTCATTTCCAATCACCTCGTTAGAAAATTCCTCGAAATCAAACGACTCTTTCTCCTTAAAGTATTTCATAGATTTATTGAGTAAGTCTATTTTATCGGGCTTAGAGATATCAAAATCATCATCAATCTTCTCGTTCACAAAGTTTTTATACAAACCTAACACATTGGAAGTTTGGTTAAAACTATCGTTTCTTATTCTAAGCTTCAGGAAATCATCTTTCCAGTAAACAGCCGCATCTTGGGTTTTATTGGTTTGGTCAATCACCACTACTTTATAACCTTCTTCGGTATCAGTATTGATGATTAAACAGCCTTTATCCAACTTTTGAATATTGATGGCCTCTTGCTCGTAACTCAAATTAAAGCCGCCAGCATCTGGGTAAACCTTTAAATAGGTTTCTTTAGTTTCTGATTTAAAGATGCCTAAAGCCTGATGTAACTGGCCTTCTATCTGCACCTCATCAAACAATGCTACATATACTTCGCCCGATTTAATCTTGGGATGGGTAGAAACATCGAATAAATGGCGGGTCAATTGCTGACTGATGTCATGAAAGTTATTTGGGTTCTCGAAACATTTTTTAGCAAAATGGTAAACTTCATTTAATTCTAAATCATTACTAGAATGCATGAAACGATAGACCTCATTCACCTTTTCGAAAGGTTTAAGAAAATACGTCATCAACAAATTCTTTAACAAATCATCTTTAATGATTAAAGGTGCATCAGACAAAACGAAATAATCGTCTTGCGCTTTATTTCCTGCTTTATGAACAGATAATTGTTGTAGGGAGGCTTCGAAAGAGGTTATCATGATGCGAAAGTAAGAGATTTATGATTTTAATTCTTTTCTAATTTATAATTTGTTAAACATGAAAGCTAATTAGGATTTCTTTAGATAGAACTATGCTAGAATACATCTTATTGATATTAGGAAGGTATCTCAAAGGCAAGCAATACAGGGTTTTCTATCGAGAGACCTTGCAGGAACATTCAAAAACAAAGGGTTATTTAAAATCATGATTTTAAATAAACCATAAAATTATTACTTTAGATATATATTTAAACCCCTATACTATGAAAAACAAAATTCTATTTGTTGTATGCTTACTTTTTGGATTGATGTTCATCAATGCCGGATTAAACAAATTTTTAAACTACATGCCAATGCCAAAGGATATGCCCGAATCAATGATGAAAGTAATGGGTGCATTTATGGCAATTGGTTGGCTTTTACCCTTAGTTGGCATAGTCGAAATTGTAGGTGGTATTTTATTTATTATCCCAAAAACCAGAGCATTAGGAGCAATTATTGTTTTTCCTGTGGTGATTGGAATTTTATTAGTAAATGTTTACCAAGCGCCATCAGGGATACCAATCGCATTGGCATTACTAGCAATTAATGTTTGGGCAATTATTGAAAACCGAGATAAATATATGCCGATGTTGAGTTAAAAATAGATGGTAGATGCACATTTAAAAGTATTACAATGTGCATCTACAATATCTTTAATATTAGGCGAATAACCCCCACCCATGCTTACCTGAACAGGAATATTTCGGGATTTACAAGCTTCAAAAACCAATTGATCTCGTTCTTTGCAGGCTGCTTTAGAAAGTGCTAGTTTACCTAATTTATCGGTTGCTAATACATCTACGCCCGAAAGAAAGAAAACAAAATCGGGTTTAACCTGACTAAACAATTGCGGGAGTTGTGTTTTAAGGATATCTAAATAGGCTTCATCAGATATACCATCAGCTAAGCCAATATCTAAGTTAGAATGCTCTTTTCTAAAAGGGAAATTCTTATCTCCATGCATAGAAAAAGTAAATACTTTTGAGTGATGCTCAAAGATTTGAGCCGTTCCGTTACCTTGATGAACATCTAAATCAATAGTTAAAATAGAGGAGGCTAAGTTTTTAAATAATAGATAGTTAGCTGCAATTGCTTGGTCGTTTAATAAGCAAAAACCTTCGCCCCAATTGTACCCTGCATGGTGTGTACCACCAGCCACATTAAATGCTACGCCATGTTCCATCGCAAAGTGACAACAATCAATGGTGCCTTTGGCAATTCGTAATTCACGTTCTACCAATTTTGCCGAAAGCGGAAAACCTGTTCTTCGCTCCTCCTGATAGGTAAGCTTTAAATTTTTGAGCTTTTCCCAATAGGCTTTATCATGTGTTAAAAGAACCCACTCTTCTGTTAAAATATCTGGCGAAAAAAGATTTTCTTCAGAAATAACCCCCTCGTGTAAAAGCTGTAAGGGGATTAACTCATATTTTAACATCGGGAAACGATGCCCCTCGGGTAAAGGATGCGCATAAATAGGGTCATATGCGATTTTAAGCATTCACTTCTCTTTTTTTATATCTCCAATTTTTAAATACGGTAGTAATTAAAACAAGGAAAATAAACATCATGCCGTATAAACAAAACCTAATTACTTGTTGAAATTCTTTTGGATCAATAGTCATTCTTTTTAAAAAAATACCATAAAATGCCCAAAAAACCACCAAACCAAAAAACACATTTCTTTTGAAGCCTACAATGTAAACACTGATGAGGGTAACTATAATAATTAATGAGATTGCCCAATCAGACTCGCTGATTCCGAAGCCATCCCAACCAATAGAAACTAAATAAAGTGATATGTTTGCTACATTAGCCACACATAACCATGCAAAATAAATACTTAAAGGAAATTGGGTGTAAAGCTTATTATTGAAGGATTTATTTAAATCCCAAAAGTTTAATCGAATAAAAATCATCAATAAAGTAATGAGCTGGATGATAATTAAAACCATGGATAAGAAAAGATACTCGTATGTAAAAGCAAACACCCAAAAAGTAGTTGCAATATTGTTGATGATGAATAAGTTCCCTACTTTTAGAATGGCTTGACTAGCTTCTGAATGTACATCATCTTTAAAAGCTTTGACAAGGTGGTAAATGGTAAAACCAAAAAGAGAAAGATAAATAACTCCCCATATAGCAAAAGTAATTCCTGCTGGCGTAAATACGGTTTCATACTTATTGCTGATATCAGCATTGGTTACGCCACCAAACATCTTCGTTTGACTTAAATTTGATATTGCAAAGGCTATAAAAAAGAATACAAAATTGAGTATGGCCAATGTTTTTACTTTGTTCATGTTTTGTTTTGGTTAAAATTCACTCTTTCCAATAATTGTTCCATTAATAAACACCCCTATTAAGGGTCTTGTTATTGGCAAAACCTCGCCAACCCCTCTTGAGAGGAGAATTTGTGGATTTAAACTAAGCTATTCCCATTAATTGGGGTGTGTTGGTGTTTAATTTTATAATAACTCATCAAATAATTTACCTGTTCTATTGATAAATTATTTATTAATACCTATTCTTTAATCTTATTTAATAATATCTGTCCTAATTGAAAAACCTCTTCAAATCGATTATAAAGCGGCACAGGACTTAGTCTAATTACGTTTGGTTCTCTCCAATCACCAATAATGTTTTCTTTCACTAAAGCGTCAAATATCGCTTTACCGTTACGTTTACAAATCAGCGAAAGCTGGCAACCCCTACTTTCAGCATCGTTTGGCGTAATAATT
>JBKJLB010000088.1:0-2841 GCA_046597075.1 Pelobium sp. | reverse complement strand
CCCATTTATAATAAATTTCACATCGGATGCTATCATACAAAACTTTCCGATAATTAGTTTATCCCCAATAAAATCAAAATGGTATTTGACATTTTTCTCGAAATTATAAACATCTTCAAAATCATCATAATAAGTATAATCTCCAACAATGATATTTGGGTTTTTAATGAGGTTCTTCAAAAAACAAAGTCTTTCATAGTTTTGAAGAGGAAATAAAGCTTGACTATTAGGAATTTTCATAATGCTTTTCTTAGTAATGATCAATGGCTATCAACCACAAACCATAAACTATTTACTACTTAGACTTTTTTAATGCATTCAACACATCTTTAACGATATCTTCAATATTTTCTAAACCCACAGAAAGACGAATAGTACCAGGGTAAATTCCAATTTGAGCTCTTTCTTGTTCGGTTAACTTAGAATGTGTAGTTGATGCTGGGTGCGTTGCAATGGTTCTACTATCTCCTAAATTAGAAGAAATCAAAATCATTTCTAAAGTGTCTAAAAATTTCTTTGCCCTATCAAAACCTCCCTTAACAAAAAAGGTTACTATGCCACCGCCTTGCTTCATTTGTCTCTTAGCCAATTCATATTGCGGATGAGATTTTAAATGCGGATATCTAACTACTTCAACCTCTGTACTTTTCTCTAAAGCCTCGGCAACAGCCAAAGCATTAGCACAATGTCTATCCATCCGCAATGGCAAGGTTTCTAAACTTTTAGACAATAACCAAGCATTAAAAGCCGACATTGCTGGTCCGGTATGACGAATGAAAAACATCATTTCTTTTATTAAATCAGCTCTACCAACTGCTACTCCACCTAAAACACGCCCTTGTCCATCCATGTATTTTGTAGCCGAATGGCTCACAATATCCACTCCATAAGCAATTGGTTTTTGCAAATAAGGTCTTGCGAAACAATTATCTACATTAATGATGATTTGAGGATGCTTTTCCTTGATTTTACATAACCATTCTAAATCCACCAACTCCAAACCTGGGTTTGATGGTGTTTCTAGAAAAATCATTTTGGTATTGGGTTGGATTGCCGCTTCCAAAGCATCAGGATTTGCCGCATCCACATAAGTATGATTAATTCCCCAACGAGGAAATAAGGTAGTTAGCAATTGATGTGTAGAGCCAAAAACAGAACGGAAAGCTACAATATGGTCACCAGATTTCAATAAACCCGCAAAAGAAGCAAAAACACCCGCCATGCCAGATGCGAAAGCTAAACCCGCTTCTGCACCTTCCATTTCACAAACTTTATCAATAAATTCAGTGGTATTGGGATTTGAATATCTAGAATAAATATTCCCTTCCTCCTCATCAGCAAAAATTGCTCGCCCTTGCTCAGCATCATCAAAAACAAAACTCGATGTTAAGTATAGAGGAGTCGAATGTTCTCTATTTGAGGACCTTGGAATTTGGGTTCTAATCAGTTTTGATTCTTCTTTCATTTTTTTAGTTGTCTGTTATCGGTAGACAGTTATCAGTTTGTTGTCACCAGGCATCGGACTTCGGTCTTCGGCCGGCGGACTTAATTAAACCTCTCCTTCAAGTACTCCCCAGTATAAGAGTTTTTATCTTTTGCCAAATCTTCTGGCGTTCCTTCGAAAATTAATTTTCCGCCTTCATCGCCACCTTCTGGGCCTATATCAATCACCCAATCTGCACATTTAATGACGTCCATATTATGTTCTATCACAATAATGGTATTTCCCTGCTCTATCAACGCATCGAATGATTTCATCAATTTTTTAATATCATGAAAATGCAATCCAGTAGTCGGCTCGTCAAAAATAAATAATGTTTTATGACTATTATTCCCTTTTATCAGAAAAGAGGCTAACTTAATTCTTTGTGCTTCACCTCCAGATAATGTATTAGAAGATTGACCTAAATGGACATAACCTAAACCTACATCCACCAAAGGCTGCAATTTGTTAACAATTTTATGCTCATTGCTGAAAAACTCTAAAGCCTCATCAATGGTCATCCCTAACACTTCCGAAACATTTTTATCCTGATAGGTAACATCTAAAACATGTTGTTTAAATCGCTGACCCTCACAAGATTCGCAAGGCAAATAAATATCTGCCATAAATTGCATCTCTATTTTTACTTCGCCTTCGCCTTGGCAAACATCACATCTGCCGCCTTCTACATTAAAAGAAAAAGCAGAAGGTTTTAATCCAGTGGCTTTCGCGGATGCCTGTGAAGAGAATAAACTTCTGATTTCATCCCAAGCTTTTACATAAGTTACAGGGTTTGATCTTGACGAACGCCCAATTGGGTTTTGATCTACCAACTCAACAGATTGAATTTGATCTGTAGCCCCTTCAATTCCATCATAAGCTCCTGTTTGCTCCCCAGAATAATTACCAATCACCTTTTGTAGAGCAGGATATAGAATTCTTTTCACCAAAGATGTTTTTCCAGATCCCGATACTCCTGTTACCGCAGTTAAAACATGTAGTGGAAATTTAACATCAATACTTTGGAGGTTATTCTCTCTGGCTCCTTTAATCTCGATATGTTCTATTGCTTTCCTTCTCTTTTTAGGGATTTCAATTTTCTCTTTTCCACTTAAATATTTACCAGTTAAGCTATGCTCATCTTTTAGAATTTCTTGGTAATTCCCTGCAAAAATCAGTTCTCCACCTAAAGTCCCCGCTTCAGGGCCAATATCTATCAAATGATCAGCAGCCTGCATCATTTCTTCCTCATGCTCAACCACCAAAACAGTATTACCAATATCTCTTAGTGATTTTAAAACTCCAATTAATCTATTGGTGTCTTTTGGGTGCAGCCCGATGCTTGGCTCGCCTAGCAC
>JBKJLB010000195.1:0-6880 GCA_046597075.1 Pelobium sp. | reverse complement strand
AACAAAAATTGAAGAACAAAATAAATTTTTAGAACAAAAATCTTTTAGATGGATTGAGTTAAGTGAATTAACATGAGTTTACCAAATTGGATTGCCACAATAGGCGTAGGTGTTTTATTAATTGCTTTTTTTCTAAATATTTATGGATATATAGATAATAAAAGCAAGATATATGTTTTATTAAACGCTGTTGGCGGTATGGTTAGCGGTTACGCATCATGGATGATTGGCTTCTACCCTTTTGTGGTTTTGAATATTATTTGGTCTTTTACCTCTTTAGTTTCATTATTTAAAAAATCTGTTCCACGTGAAACATTCAAATCGGAGTAAAGAAAACAAGATAAAATTTAATAAGATATATAAGCCCTATCTTTGTGTTATAAATATGTTTCACGTGAAACAATGATTAAAGTATGTTTAAGAAATATGATGTAATAGTTGTTGGAGGAGGACACGCAGGTTGCGAGGCTGCGGCTGCGGCAGCAAATCTTGGGTCTTCTGTGTTGTTAGTTACTATGAACATGGGAACTATTGCACAAATGAGTTGCAACCCAGCGATGGGTGGTGTGGCTAAGGGACAAATATTAAGAGAAATTGACGCAATGGGCGGATATTCTGGAATCATTGCAGACAAAACTACCATACAATTTAGAATGCTAAATCGTTCTAAAGGACCTGCAATGTGGTCGCCACGTACCCAAAATGACAGAATGCGATTTGCAGAAGAATGGCGATTAGCGCTGGAAAAAACACCAAATGTTGACTTTTGGCAAGACATGGTTTCTAAGTTAATGGTAAAAGACAACAAGGTTTGTGGTGTAATGACAAGCTTGGGGGTAGAAATAGAGTCTAATTCCGTGGTTCTTACAAACGGAACTTTTTTAAATGGGGTTATCCACATTGGGGAGAAGAAGATGGGTGGTGGACGAACTGGGGAAAAATCTGCAACAGGAATTACAGAACAGCTAGTTGAATTAGGATTCGAGTCTGGAAGAATGAAGACAGGAACACCACCGCGAGTAGACGGACGGTCCTTGGACTATTCAAAAATGGAAGAACAGTGGGGTGATGAAGATGGTGGAAAGTTTTCGTATACCGCAACAGAAATACCAAAAGAACAAAGATGTTGCTGGATAACCTATACTAACGCAGCGGTTCATGATGCATTAAAGGAAGGTTTCGAAAGGTCACCTATGTTTACTGGTAGAATAAAAGGATTAGGACCAAGGTACTGCCCTTCTATTGAAGATAAAATAAATAGATTTGCGGAAAGAGAGAGGCACCAAATTTTTGTTGAACCAGAAGGTTGGAATACGGTAGAAATATATGTAAACGGCTTTTCTACATCTCTTCCAGAAGATGTACAATTAAAAGCATTAAGATTAATACCTGGTTTTGAAAACGCTAAAATGTTTAGGCCTGGTTATGCAATAGAGTATGACTTCTTTCCACCTACTCAGTTAAAACTAAGTTTAGAGACCAAATTAATCAACAACCTTTTCTTTGCTGGACAAATTAACGGAACAACTGGTTATGAAGAAGCCGCAGCACAAGGCTTTATTGCTGGAGTTAATGCGCATCAAAAGATTAATAATAAAGAGGCGGTTATACTAAAAAGATCTGAATCTTATATAGGGGTGTTAATTGACGACTTAGTAACAAAAGGAACTGATGAGCCTTATAGAATGTTTACATCTCGAGCGGAACATCGTCTTTTATTAAGACAAGATAATGCAGATGAAAGATTAACACCATTAGCGTTTGAATTGGGTTTAGTAAATCAAGAACGAGTAGATAAAGTAAAAAAGAAGGTAGAAAATTCAGAAAATATCATATCCTTTACAAAAGAAATATCGGTTTCTCAAGAAATTGCTAATCCAATTTTAGAAGAATTAGGAACATCTCCTATTTCACAAAGCTTTAAACTCTATGCATTGTTAGGAAGGCCTCAAGTTAACATCTCTAATCTTAGAAAAATGAGTCCTGATTTTGATTCCCTCTTAAATCAATTTGATAGAGAAACTATTGAACAAGCAGAAATAAAAGTGAAGTATAATAGCTACTTTGAAAAAGAATTAGAAATTGTAGAGAAGATGAAAAAAATGGAAGATAAAGATATCAATCCTGAATTCAATTATCATAACTTACAATCGCTATCAAAAGAAGCAAGAGAAAAATTAATGAAGATTAAACCAAAGACATTAGGACAGGCGTCAAGAATTTCTGGTGTAACACCATCAGATATTTCAGTTTTAATGGTTCACATGTCAAAATGATATAAATAATTGATATTCAGTATTTTATAAAAATTAGATTTAAGCAATTATTTTAAAATCTGAGACATAATCTTCATCAAAAAATAAAATTTAATTACAAAGCCTTAAAACTAGCTTAAATAAAAAAGTGAAAAATTCTCCTATTTATATCATTACATTTTGCTCCATTTTGTTTTTTGCATGCGCAAGTTTGCAACAACCTCAAGGTGGACCGCGAGATCAAACACCACCAAAGGTTTTAGAAGAATTACCGAAAAATTTAAGTACAAATTTTTCAGCAAACAAAGTCGAAATTACATTAGATGAATATTTTAAACTATCGAACGAATTTACAGAGATTAGCCTTTCTCCGTCTTTAGAAACAACCCCGGTTTACAAGGTGAAGAAAAAAATACTTGAGATAGTATTTAAAGATTCTCTTGAAAAAAACACAACCTATACGATAAATTTTGGAAAAGCAATTCAGGATGTGAACGAATCTAACATCCTAAAAAACTATAGTTATGTATTCGCAACTGGACCAGTATTAGACTCATTACAAATTAATGGTACAGTGATAGGTTTTGGAGATAACAAACCTGTTAAGGACGCAACCGTTTTTATTTATCACCTAGAACAGGATACGTTATTTGGGAAAAAGAAACCTTCACTTTTCACAACAACTGATAGTGCAGGAAACTTTAGTCTAAAAAATTTAAAAGAAGGAAAGTACACCATCTATGGGCTAAAGGAAACAAGTTCTGATAGAATTTATAATTCTTCTAATGAAGAAATTGCCTTTTTAAAAGAGCCAATCAATTTAACAAAAAACACATCAAATGTTTTACTGAAGCTTTTTAAAGAAACGCCTGAACGTTTACGAATATTAGATAAGAAAATAGAAAAGGACGGAAGGCTAACTTACCTATTCAACAAACCTATTGAAAATCCCTCATTAACTTTCATAGATCCATCGAACATAAAAGATCCAATTATTGAATTCTCAAGCAAAGGTGATTCAGCATTCGTTTGGTTAAGAAGCTATGATTTTGACTCGCTTAAAGTATCAATCAACTCCAATAGGATTGCTTTAGATACAATTAAATTGACAAGAGGTAAAAAAGACAATTACGACAGAACCATACTATTTGGTAATAATCTATCTGGAGGGAAAATTAAACCTGGTAATTCACTACAGTTGACCTTTAACCTACCCATTAGAGATATTGCAAAACCATCAATAGAGCTGCTAGAAGATTCTGTATCAAAATCAGGGTTCACACTAAATAGATTAGACCAATCTAATCGTGTTTTTAGTATTATTTATCCTTGGAAAATTAAGAAACTTTACACTTTAAAATTTAATGAGGGTGCCATAAAAGACATCTATAATACTACTAATAAGCCCCTTAAACTAGATTTTGAATTAGATGAAATAGAAAATTATGGTAATCTTTCTCTAAACATAGTTAAAGAGGATAGCCTGAAAACTTATGTGCTGCAATTATTTAATTCCTCCAAAACCTTGTATAAACAAGAAGTGGTTAAAGCAAATAAAACAATAGTTTTGAATAACATTCCAATTAGTAAGTATACTTTGAGGATTATAGAAGACGAAAATAATAACGGGGAGTTTGACACTGGTAATGTAAAACAAAAAATTCAACCAGAAAAGATTTGGCTCTTTGATAAAGAAATCATTACAAGAGCGAACTGGGACAGAGAAGAGAAAATAATAATTCCTAAGATATTTCCAGACTAAATTTTTAGGGTAAAACCTGTACAAAACTTACTTAAACCACTCGGAATACATCACATAATTGTGTGGTAACTTTTTAAGCATTTCTATTTGTTCATCTGTTAATGGTTTAATTTTCTTAGCCGGAACTCCAGCATATAGATAACCTGATTCGCAAATAGTATTCTCTAAAACAACCGCTCCAGCGGCTATAATTACAAACTCATTAACAATTGCTTTATCCATTACAATAGCCCCCATACCTATCAAAACATGATCTTTTAAGGTGCAACCATGAACCAAAGCGTTGTGTCCAATAGATACATAACTACCAATAGTAGTAGCTGCTTTTATGTAGGTAGCATGAATAACAGCCCCATCTTGAATATTTGTATAGTCACCAATTTTAATGTAGTTAACATCACCTCTAATAACGGCACTAAACCAAACCGAGCAGTTATTACCTATAGTTACGTCACCAACAATTGTACAGTTCTCTGCAATAAAACAATCCGATCCCCAAGACGGATTTTTATCTTTTACTGGTAATATTAGCGCCATTATAAAATAGTATCTGTAAGTGTTTCTTGATGGTTTGGATAATCCGTTGTGTAATGCAAGCCCCTACTCTCTTTTCTTTCCATTGCTGATTTTATGACAATATAGGAAACTTGAATCAGGTTTCTTAATTCACAAAGCTTTACAGAAAGCTTAGTCTTCTTATAAAAATCTTCAGTTTCTTCATACAAAAGACCCAATCTTCGCATTGCTCTTTCTAACCTAAAATCAGAACGAACGATACCAACATAATCACTCATCATCTTCTGCATTTCGCGAATATTATGTGTTACCAAAATATCTTCGTTAGAGAGTTGAGTGTTTTTATCATTCCAATCAGGAATACCTGTCGGAATATTTAAATCTTTAAGCTTGTCTTTTGAATCTAAATAAATACGATGTGCAAATACCAACGCCTCAAGTAAAGAGTTAGAAGCTAATCGATTAGCACCGTGTAAACCTGTTGAGGTAACCTCGCCACACGCATATAATCTTTTAATTGAGGACTGCCCATTTCTATCAACCATTACACCACCACACATATAATGACAGGCGGGTGTAACCGGAATCATATCCTTAGTCATATCTATTCCTATAGATAAACACTTTGCGTATATATTAGGAAAATGACTTAATAAATCTTCTTTTTTACGATGACGAATGTCTAAATAAACAAAATCATCACCAGATTTTTTCATTTCATTATCTATTGCTCTTGCAACAATATCCCTTGGAGCTAAAGAACCCCGCTCATCATATTCAAACATAAATTCTACGCCGTCTCTTCTTTTTAAAACACCACCAAAACCTCTAACAGCTTCAGAAATTAAAAAAGAAGGATATTCACCTGGATGATATAACGCAGTTGGATGAAACTGAATAAACTCCATGTTCCTAATCTTTGCCTTGGCTCTATAAGCCATAGCAATGCCATCACCAGTTGCAATAGTAGGATTTGTAGTAGAACTATAAATATGTCCTGCCCCACCAGCAGCCAAAAGAGTAACTTTCGATAAAAATTGATCAATTTTACCCGTTTTCGTATCTAAAGCGTAAGCACCATAACATTCAATATCATCTGATGACTTATTTACAAATTCTCCTAAATGATGCTGAGTAATTAAATCAACTACAAAATAATGAGAAAGCAACTCTATATTATTGTTCTCGTGAATTTCGGCTAATAAAGCTCTTTCTATTTCGAAACCCGTAATATCCTTATAATGAAGTACCCTATGCTCAGAATGGCCGCCTTCTTTTGCTAAATCATAAACTCCTCCTTTAGTTTTATCGAAATTTGTTCCATAGGCTATGATCTCATTTATTCTATCTGGACCCTCTTTAACAACAACTTCAACAATGGATGGATCACATAAACCATCACCAGCAATTAAAGTGTCTTTAATGTGCTTATCAAAGGAATCCTCCTCTTTATCCACAACCACAGCAACACCCCCTTGAGCATACTTAGTGTTAGATTCATCTTCATTAGACTTAGTAACAATCAGTACCTTACCGTGTTTTGCAGCCTTAAGGGCAAAACTCAAACCAGCAATACCAGATCCAATAACTAAGAAATCAACATTTTTCATATTCATCTTTTCAATTTTTCACACCTTATTAATTTTATGTGCATAAACTACTTAAAGGTGTTAATTATATGTAAGCAAATTATCAAAAGTTTTATTAATTGTTAGCAACTCTTATTCATGTTACAACGCTTTTAATTTTACTAAATATTTACCCTAACATAAACCATAGTAATTAACGTTTTTAAAATTAAATCCATTAACGGTATAAATAATTAAAATAATTATTGCTTTTTAAAATAGTGCTGATAATCAATATCATAAGATAAAATTAATGTTAACAACATGTTAACTCATTTTAAAGACTAATATTTCAAAATAAAAAGCATCAAACTTATACACCAAACCAACACCTTAATAAATAATAAGTTATTTATATATACAAAATTGATTGTTATTAGATTGGTTGATAAACGTTAATTTTGAAATGTTAAATTTGTTCAACGAAAAATGAATATAGCAGAAGAAATTAATTTAAAAGGTTTTGTTGATGAAGCTATCGACCCAACTTTAGATCTTTTCATTGAAATTGAAAAATTAAAAAAAGAAAAGAATGCGGTTATATTAGCACATTATTATCAAGAACCTGATATACAAGATGTTGCAGATTATATAGGAGATAGTTTAGGATTATCTCAAGAAGCAGCAAAGACAGATGCAAAAGTAATTGTTTTTGCTGGTGTGCATTTTATGGCAGAAACTGCAATAAAACTTTTTTATGCGGAGATAGTATTTTTGCA
>JBKJLB010000105.1:0-2837 GCA_046597075.1 Pelobium sp. | reverse complement strand
AAAACCATTTATTGAAATAGCTCCATATATCATTGTAATATTTAAAAAAATATATGATATCGATGAGGACGGAACAAAACATACCAACTATTACGTACAAGAATCAGTAGGCATTGCAGCGGGTATGTTAATTACTGCTATTCATCAAGCGGGTTTGGTAACTTTAACTCATACACCTAGCCCAATGAACTTCTTAAATAAAATATTGGATCGTCCAATCAATGAAAAACCATTTTTGCTGCTACCTGTTGGATATGCATCAGATGAGGCATTTGTACCAAATATTGAAAGAAAAAAATTAGACGAAATTTCTGTTTGGTATTAATTATTTGATGCATTTTAATACTAAAAATCAATGAAAAAATTTATCGTTAAAAATCTATCTTTGCGGTTCGAATGAAGCACATTAGAAACTTTTGCATTATTGCACACATAGATCACGGAAAGAGCACTCTGGCTGATCGTTTATTAGAATTTACTTCTACTGTTACCCAACGCGAGTCGCAGGCTCAACTGTTGGATAATATGGATTTAGAGCGTGAACGTGGCATCACTATAAAAAGTCACGCTATCCAAATGAATTATATTCATGAAGGTCAAGAATATATCTTGAACCTGATTGATACTCCAGGCCATGTAGATTTTTCTTATGAAGTTTCTCGTTCAATTGCAGCTTGTGAAGGTGCACTATTAATTGTTGATGCATCGCAAGGAATTCAAGCACAAACCATTTCTAACTTATACTTAGCCCTAGAGCAAGATCTGATTATTATTCCGGTTTTAAACAAGATGGATTTACCTGGTGCTATGCCAGAAGAAGTAAAAGATCAAATTGTTGATTTAATTGGTGGAGATAGATCTGAGATTATTCCCGCTTCTGGTAAAACCGGATTAGGAATTCAAGATATTTTAACGGCTGTAATAGAAAGAGTTCCTGCCCCAGTTGGCGATCCTGATGCGCCATTACAAGCTTTAATTTTTGATTCGGTTTTTAATTCTTTTAGAGGAATTATAGCTTATTTTAAAGTAGTAAACGGACAAATTAAGAAAAACGATAGGGTAAAATTTGTAGCAACTGGTAAAGAATATATCGCTGATGAGGTTGGGATTTTAAAGTTAAACCCTTCTCCAAAAGATGTGGTTAAAACCGGTGATGTAGGTTATATAATATCTGGAATTAAAGAAGCCAGAGAGGTTAAAGTTGGAGATACAATTGTTTTAAGAGATAGACCAGCTCCAAGTATTCAGGGATTTGAAGAGGTTAAACCGATGGTTTTTGCGGGTATTTATCCCGTTGATACCGATGAGTTTGAAGAACTTCGCGAGGCTATGCACAAATTGCAGTTAAACGATGCTTCTTTGGTTTTCGAACCAGAATCTTCAGCAGCATTAGGTTTTGGTTTCCGTTGCGGTTTCTTAGGAATGCTACACATGGAAATCATTCAAGAACGTTTAGAGCGTGAGTTTGATATGACCGTGATAACCACGGTTCCAAACGTTTCTTACATTGCGCATACTACAAAAGGAGATCCTTTTGTAATTAATAACCCTTCCGAATTACCTGATCCTTCTAAATTAGAGTTTGTAGAAGAACCTTTTATTAAAGCAAATATTATTACAAAAGCAGAATTTGTTGGACCTGTAATGTCTCTTTGTATTCAAAAAAGAGGAATGATTATGAATCAGCATTACTTAACTGCTGATAGAGTAGAATTGGTATTTGAAATGCCAATGGGCGAAATTGTATTCGATTTTTACGATAGATTAAAAACAATATCTAAAGGATATGCATCATTTGATTATCACCAAATTGGATACAAGCAATCAGATTTAGTGAAACTAGACATCATGTTAAATGGGGAACATGTAGATGCATTGTCGTCTTTAATTCATAGAAGTAACTCTTATGATTTTGGAAAGCGGATTTGTGAAAAATTAAGAGAATTGATTCCTCGTCAACAGTTTGATATTGCTATACAAGCTTCCATTGGCGCTAAAATTATCGCTCGTGAAAACGTGAAAGCTTTACGTAAAGATGTTACTGCAAAATGCTACGGTGGTGATATCTCACGTAAGCGTAAATTGTTAGAAAAGCAGAAAAAAGGTAAAAAACGTATGCGCCAAGTTGGTAACGTAGAGATTCCACAATCAGCGTTTATGGCGGTTTTGAAACTTGATTAGTATATAGAATTAAGTATTGTGTATTGAGATTTATCGCTTTACTTAATAATTAAAATCAATTTGAGTGTTGCAAATTCTCAATACGCATTACTCCATACTCAATTCATATTCCAATGAAATTACTCGACGGAAAACACGTATCTGAAGAATTAAAAAAACAAATAGCTGTAGAAGCGGCAGAAATGCTGGAAAAAACAGGTAGAAAACCACATTTGGTTGCAGTTTTGGTAGGTAATGATGGCGGAAGTGAAACTTACGTAGCTAGCAAAATGAGAAATTGCGAAAAAGTGGGTTTTAAATCTTCGCTGATTAGGTATGATGAAACCGTTACTGAAGCCGAGTTATTAAATAAAATTGAAGAATTAAATCAAGATTTATCTATCGATGGATTTATTGTTCAGTTACCACTCCCAAACCATATCGACCCTGAAAAAGTTACCGAAGCGATAGATTATAGAAAAGATGTAGATGGCTTCCATCCTATCAATTTAGGACGAATGCAAAGAAATTTGCCTTGCTTCTTACCTGCTACTCCTTTTGGAATTTTGTTGATGTTAGAATTTTACGGAATTGAAACAGCCGGTAAAAACTGTGTGGTAATTGGCCGCAGTAATATTGTGGGTAGCCCAATGAGTATTTTGATGGCTCGTAATGCA
>JBKJLB010000425.1:0-8189 GCA_046597075.1 Pelobium sp. | reverse complement strand
TTAAACAAAAGTTGAAGTTAACCTACAAAAGCTCAAAAGAATTCCGTCCGCCGACAATAAAGCTTGGATATGCACTGCTGATGATTGTTCTTCGGTTCAGCCCCAATTTCAGCAATACTTTTGTTAGCGGTAGTTTTAGTACGTCTGGACATTGTTAATCGGCTATTTTTCTTCGTTGGCTTTGAGTACTCTTAAAAAATTTTCTCCTAGTATTTTAGAAATGTCTTTTTTGGTGTAACCTTTGTCAACCAATGCTTTTGTTATTAGTGGATAGCAGGTTACATCGTCTAATTGTTGTGGCGTAAGATTAATTCCATCAAAGTCAGATCCTAATCCAACATAATCTACTCCAACCAAATTAATGATGTATTCTATGTGGTCAATAAGCATAGACAGTAGTGGTCGAAAAGTGTTAGTTTCTGCTGCATATTTCTTATACAAATAATCCATGGCATAAAACTCTTGTATTCCATCTTTCATTAGTGAGTCCATTTCTGTAGCATACTTTTTCAGAAATGCAGTTTCTTTAACACCAAAGCTTTTATCAATAAACCCTGGATTAAAATTAACCTGAATAACACCTCCATTGTTCGCAATGGCTTTTATTTGTTCATCCTTTAAATTACGGCGATGTGGCACAAGACTATATATTGAACTATGTGAAGCAATTATTGGTTTGGTAGTTAGATTAATAACATCCCAAAATGTTTGATCACCGGCATGACTAACATCTATCAGCATTCCCAGATGGTTCATACGTTGCACTACCTGCCTTCCAAAATCCGTAAGTCCTTTGTGCGGTAGGTTTTGATTGGTAGTTTCATCTGCTGCACTTGTAGCCCATGAAGGCGCAATATTGTGAGTTAATGTTAAATATCTTGCTCCACGGTTGTATAATGAATCCAGTTTGTTGATATCATCTTCAATCATATGCCCACCTTCTATACCAACCATTGCGACTATTTTGTTTTGCTTTATTGTTTTTTGAAGTCCTTTATCTTTTGCTGTTTTTATAATTTTAACAGGGTTACGAGCTACAACGGCATCCAAACTATCTATTGCTCTATTGACATAAGCATATGGATTTTTTATATCTCCATCACAATAAACAGAAAACAACTGAACATCTACTCCGCCTTTCTTAAAACGGATTAAATCGCTATGTGCTTTCCCTGTTAAATCATTATCTAATATCAAACCTTGATCAACAACTTTCATTAAAATATCATTGTGAGTATCTACCACAATGGAATTAGAATGGATTTTTTTATATGATTGTGCGTTGATTTGGTGTGTAAATAAAATACCGAATATTAATAGTTTTATTTTCATGTACCTATTTTAGTTTTGTGTTGTTTGAGGGGTATTAAAAAATTACCGCTAACTCATAAATATACTCATGTTTTAAAAAAGCCATTATTCATAGTTGCCTGTTTTTAAGTAATTTAATAGCGACAATATAAAATAGGCGTAGCGTTTTTCTGTATTGTCACTTCAATTAAAATCAATTTATAATTTTAATCTTTTTAAACAAAATTTTTAAGTTGGCTTATCAAGCTGATAAAACTTTATTTTTTAGATTTTGAGAAGTTGGTAGAAGCTTCCTCAGTTTTACTCGAGTTTTCCACCATCTTCATGATATCAATTAACTCATCTTTAGATAAATTCCGCCATTTACCAACGGGAATGTTTTTCAAGCTTACATTCATAATACGAGTGCGTTTTAGTTTAGTAACTTCATAATTCAAGTACTCGCACATTCTGCGTATTTGGCGGTTTAAGCCTTGAGTCAACGTGATTTTAAAAACGTAATCACTTTCCTTTTGGATTAAACACTTTTTAGTAATGGTATCTAAAATAGGTACACCGTTAGCCATTTTTCTTAAAAACTCAGGCGTGATGGGTTTATTTACGGTAACTATATATTCCTTTTCATGATTATTGCCGGCTCTTAAAATCTTGTTTACGATGTTACCATCGCTGGTTAAAAAAATTAAACCTTCTGATGGTTTATCTAACCTACCGATAGGGAAAATCCTTTTTGGATGATTAATGAAAGTGATGATGTTGCCAGCAACCTGCGTTTCTGTGGTGCAAGTAATTCCTCTGGGTTTATTAAAAGCAATGTAAACGGATTCATCTTGATTTTTAAACTTTATTCTTCTGCCATCAACTCTAATATCATCGGTAGAAACTACACGGTCACCCAAAACCGCTTCTTTTCCATTGATGGTCACTCTGCCTTCCTCGATCACTCTATCGGCTTCACGGCGAGAGCAGAAACCAGTATCGCTGATTGCTTTGTTTAATCGTAGGGTTTCTTGTGTAGACAAATCAAAAAATTAAAAAGGACTTTTTAAATCTTTAAAATTGGGTAATATTAAATCCTTTGGAGATAAAATAGCTTCCTCTGGTTTTAGGCCCCAATCAATATTTAAATCTTTATCATTCCAGATTACCCCAATTTCAGAATCTTTATTGTACAAATTTGTGCACTTATAACAGAAAATAGTGTTGTCTTCTAAAGTAGAAAAGCCATGTAAAAAGCCTGGTGGTACCCAAATCATCCTAAAATTCTCGGCACTAAGCTCAACACTGTAATGTTGCCCATAGGTAGAAGAATCTTTTCTTATATCTACAGCAATATCTAAAACTTTACCTTGTATTACCCTCACTAATTTACCTTGAGCATGAGGATTTGCCTGCCCGTGTAAACCTCTTAATGCGCCTTTTTGAGAAAATGATTGATTGTCTTGAATAAATTTAGCTTTTATTCCAGCATCATTAAATGCTTTTTCATTGTAGCTTTCAAAAAAATAACCTCTATCATCTCGCCAAACTTTTGGCTCAATCAAGAAAAGATCTTTTAAAGGCGTCTCTATAATATTCATTTACCGAATTGGGTTTGTAGATTCTAAAACACTTCTGAAGGAAACATATCTATTTTCGAATCTTTCTTTAAACTCTTCTTGAAATTTTGGAGAATATTTATTGCGATAATCTAATAAACTTTGCGCATCATCTGTAACGTATTGGGCACAATAGGTGATGCCTTCGTTTACAGGCTCAGTTAGCCTAAGCAACTGGCAGGATGTAAATTTACCCGTTGCCATTACCTTTGGCATATGAACATCATGCATAAATTCGAGGTATTCTTCATGAATGTTTTCCTCAATAATGGTGGTTACATTATAAATTATCATATGTCAAAGTTAGTGATTAGAGGATGATTATAAACTATCACCTCTTAAGTTTCTGAATCTTTTTCGGGCCTCGATTACATATAAACTGCCCGGGAATTTTTCTATGAGTTCCTCAAAATGCTTTTTAGCATTAGTTTTATCATCCAATTGGTCTTCTTCTAAAATAGCTAAATTAAAAAGAGCATCATCAGCCCAAATGCCATAACTGTAATTTTTGATGATTTCTTTTAAAACATCCGAAGCTTTTGAGTATTCGAAATGTTTAAGGTAAATTTTCGATTTTAACATTAAAATATCATCAGCTAAATCATTTTGAGGAAATAACCGACCCACACTGTCTAAAGTAATTAAAGCTAAATCGTCTTGATTTTTATATTGGAGCAAATCTGCCTTAGCATATAATTTTAAAGCATTTCCAGTACTATCAAATGCTAAATTATCCTGAATTAAAAGACTTAAATCTAAAGCATCATTAGCAATTAGTTGTGAAGTAGATGCCTTTAATACATCTAATTGCGCTTTTGCCCAATTAAAATCGCCATTGTAAAAGGATAGTTTTGCATTTTTAAATTTAGCTTCTTGCCCCAATGGTTCACCACTAAAAGTTTTTTCGACTTGGCCGTAAAGTAAGGTTGCTTCCCAACGTTGGTTATCTAAAACGTAAATATCTGCCAAGTCTAGCTTTATTTCTGATTGCGTTTCGGGTTTGATGTTATTAAAAGCCAAACATTCCTCCAATAATTTCTCAGCATCAATTAATTGATTTTGGTAAAAGGCTTTTAAATGAGCTAATTCTCTAATTGCAAATACAGTACGATAGCTTTTTCCGTATTGATTAATCAATTTTTCATATTCGGTTGCTAAGCTTATAATATCGCTAGTTTTATGCTTACCTTCTAATATCTGTTGATTTTTTGAACGTAGTAGCGCAACCCTAGACGGGATATAATACGTAGAACCCTCACCTTTACTAATAATATATTCATAAGCTCTGTTTGCTGCGGGATAAGCTTTATTTTCGCTCAGCACACTCCCTAAAGAAAATACACGACCACCATCATCATTGGTTCTTTTATCTAAAGCAATGATTTGTATCAAGGCTAAATCAAATTGTTTTTGCTGTATAAATTGCCACGCCAGTAAATCTATGTAACTGATATTTTGGGGTGATTTTTGTATTTTTTTAAGAAGTTGAGTCTTTAAGAAACTATAATCATCCTCGTTTTCGAAAGCTCTACTCATGTTATTCTTGGCCAATTGTAAAAACTCCGGATGGTTTTCTACCATCTTTAAAACTTCTATTGTTAGGCCATCTTTAATTCTTTTAAATCTGTAAAGGTTAATCAACTCATAAATAAAGGCTTCATCATCTTTTAATAATTTACGACCGTTTAAAAACGCCTTTATAGCATAATCATAATTTCCAATTCCGTAAAATGTATTTGCAGTTTCAGAAATCGCTAACGTATTAGCTGGTAATTCATCTATAATAGTATTAAAAATTTTGTCTGCTTCTGGAGCTTCTCCCTTTTCTAAATAAAGCTGACCAAGATCAAGTCGATATTTAGGATCTTCCTTGATTTTCTTTTTGATGATTTTTTCCGCCTCATCAAACTTTTTTAATTTAAGAAGTGTGTTGAGGTATTCCTTATAAAATATTTGATCGCCATTTTTAATATGATACAATTGATCGTATATACTTAGCGCTTTATCATATTCCCCGTTTCTAAAATACTGACTAGCTAACTCAGGTTGAGAGCCTTCTTGTGCCATCATTTTTATGGAGCAAAAAACCAAAAGAATTATAAGGAAAGATTTAAAAAAGTTTATCATGAATATTTAAAAGTAATTAAATTAAACAGATTTAATCATCGGTTGATTGGGTTAAAGCATTACTTGTATTTTAAATGTTACTGATTTTTTAAGTTTTGCAGTAGTATAACTTGTTATTTTAATTTAATTTACGTCTTCAAGAGGGACATCTATTTAGTAAGAATAATCAATCCAAACCTTCTTGAATTATTAATCTGATGAAGAATTTTTATATTAAGTATATTTTTATAGTTTGTAGTTTGCTGCTATTTGGTTGCGTACAAAACGTAAAGATAACTAAGGTTAGTGCAGATACTTTTTTTGCCGAGCCAGAAAAATCTTCATTTCATATCTCTCCTGACGGGAAATATTTATCCTATTTGCAGCCTTTCAATGGCAAATTAAATCTTTATGTTCAATCAGTAGACAAAAAGAATACAGTTCAAATTACGTCATACGAGGACCAAGGGGTTAAAAGTTACTTCTGGGCCGGTAATAACCGATTGTTTTACGTAAAGGATAAGAATGATGATGAAAATTATAAGGCTTTTGCTGTAAGTAGCGATGGTAAGCTAAGAAAAGAATTTGAAATAGCCCCAAAGGCAAGGATTGAGGTTATTGATGAAATGAAGGCGGATGATAACTTCATTTTAATTGCAATGAATGAGCGAGTGCCTGAAAACTTTGATGTTTACAAGCTTAATGTTAAAACAGGTGAAAAGCAGATGATCATTAAAAATCCAGGAAATATAGTTGAATGGATTTCTGATAATAATGGTAACGTAAAGCTCGCCATTGCAAGTGATGGCATAAATGAAACCTTATATTTCCGAGAGTCAACTCAGAAAGAATTTAAACCCATTATTAGCAACAATTTTAAAAATGCTTTAAAGCCACTTTGCTTTACAGGAGAGAAGAACCATATCTACGCTTTATCAAATTTAAATAGAGATAATATGGCGCTTGTGGATTTTGATTGCGCTACCGCAAAGGAAACAAAGCTGATTTATGAGAATCCTGATGCGGATGTAATGGAGGTGGTATATTCTAAATCAAAAAAGAAACTTGTTTATTTAAC
The DNA here is from genome assembly GCA_046597075.1 of Pelobium sp. Classification (GTDB taxonomy): domain Bacteria; phylum Bacteroidota; class Bacteroidia; order Sphingobacteriales; family Sphingobacteriaceae; genus Pseudopedobacter. Next base: position 2,096 of record JBKJLB010000425.1, on the reverse strand, counting down.
TTATGAAGTCTCTAAAAGAGAAACCTATTTCTTTGATCAAAAAGCCAAGGAAATGTACGATTACATCAGCTCCCAACTGCCAGGACAAGAGCTTAAAATAATTGATAAAGATAAAGAAGAATACAATTTATTAATTAAAACATATACTGATAAAGACCCTGGAGCCTATTATTTATATAATGCATTGAATAAAGGCTTAGTTAAGTTAAGTGATGTTAATAAAGGCATTGATCCGGCGATCATGTGCGAAATGAAGTCAGTTAGTTATAAAAGTAGAGATGGATTAACTATTCATGGCTATTTAACTTTACCATTAGGGAGCAAAAAAAATAATTTTCCTTGTGTTGTAATTCCACATGCAGGGCCTTCTACTCGGAATGTTTGGGGTTACTCTGCCGAGGTACAATATTTAGCGAATAAGGGTTACGCTGTATTTCAAATGAATTATAGAGGCTCAACTGGTTATGGCAAAGCTTTTCAAACTGCTGGTTTTAAGCAATGGGGTAAGAAAATGCAGGATGACATTACCGACGGCGTAAATTGGTTAATTGAGGAAAAAATTGCTGATCCTGATAGGGTTGGAATTTATGGATATAGATTTGGAGGTTACGCAGCCTTAAATCAAGTAATTTATCATCCAGAGTTGTATAAATGTGCTGCCTCTTATTCAGGATTTATAAATTTATTTACTTATTTAAAAAGTTTCCCTGCTTATTATAAACCATATCAGCAAATGCTGAATGAGATGATAGGTAATCCAGAGAGTGAAACTGATTATTTAAAGTATGCTTCCCCAATTTTTCAATCAGAAAAGATTAAAGTTCCAATTTTAGTAGCTCAGGGAGTTAAAGATGCTGGTGTTAACGTGAACGAAATGAATCAATTTGTAAAAGAGCTTAGAAAGCGACAAATAAGTGTAAATTACATTTTGAAGGATAATGAGAGTCACAATTTCCGTAATCAGGATAATAAAATGGAGTTTTATAAGCAGTTAGGATCTTTTTTAGATAAAAATCTAAACCCTGAGAAATAAGCACTGATGGAAATCAAGAATAACAGCTATAGGAAAAACTTTATGCTGATTATTTCCTTTACGGTTTTGATCACGATTTCTTTGGTTATTGCCCAAATTTTAGGGTACAATCTTACAAAAAAGTTTATTGAAAATGAATTTGCGTCTCACAAAATTGACGTATTAGATCAAGCCTTAGAGCCCTACAACACCCTTTTTCAAAATAAAATCCCAGAACTCTCTTTTTATCAAGGATTTTTGGATTCGCTTTCTGCAGCTAAATACACCGACACGGTTTTTAAGAAATTTCCCTTTGTAGAATATATTCTATTCTACGATTCAGATATCAGTAATCATCCCATTAGAGATGGCTTAAAAGTAAATCGATTTTCTATTGGATTAAAAACACTGTATAAGTTTGGAAGAAATGTTCCGCCAGATTCAATTGTTATTTTTAGAGAGACTGATGCCGAGTTATTGTCTTTAAACACCAGTGATGAATTTAATAAAGTTGGCTTAAAGTTCGCCAGCTTTATAGAAACAGCAGATACCACAAAAGCACTAACCAATGATCAAATTTTTAAAATATTCTTTAGTATAGTCCCTGAAAAAATTAGCTACATGAATATTCCAAGGCGTGAGGATATTAAAATCTATAAAGATTTGATGTTTAAGTCTCAACCTTCTTCTCCATTATATGATTTAGATATTTTTTCTTTTGAACTAGATCCATATAAACTCGAGATAAAAAATATTTATCCAGAGCTTTATCAAAACATCAGTATCAAACCGCTCTCTTATGATTCGATGTTAGAAAAACCTAACCTAATTAGTACTGATATTACCTTGCCAGGGCCATTTACTGACTATAAAATTTATTTTTCTAGTGAGCAAAATTTTTTAAATAAAGAGGTAAACCATCGTTTTTTGCCAATCGCATTTGGAATATTTATTATCTATTTGATTCTTGCATTCATTGTGCTACTCATTTATCGTAATTTAAATGTGAATCAAAAATTATATAGCCTCCAATATGATTTTATCAATAATTTCACCCATGAATTTAAAACACCTGTTTCGGTAA
>JBKJLB010000303.1:0-2657 GCA_046597075.1 Pelobium sp. | reverse complement strand
CTTGATTATTTTTTTACAAATTTTTATCATAAATACTGCGTTTTCTCAAACAAATTCTCCCAATTTAAAAGGGTTGGTTATCTCAAAAAGCGTTAAACAATAACGTCTAATTGTTTGACGCTTTTTGAGACAAGAAGCCCTTTTAAATTGGTAGAATTTGTTTGAGAAAACGCAGTATTTATGATAAAAATTTGTAAAAAAATAATCAAGAGTAAATTTTTAATCATAGAAAAGATTAAGTGTAAAAATTATGTACATAAAATGAAAAGTACATAATTATATTAAAAGTTTAAAGAAAAAATAAAAAAGGCGCAATTAATGCGCCTTAAGAAATATAATTACTTTTAAATTTAAAAAACTACTGTCTCTTTAACCTCTGCTTCTATATCATTTCTTTTATTATAATTTTTTTGACGTTCAATTGCATCGGCTGTTTTTTTGCAAATAAAACCATCTTTTGTTGCTTCTACTTTTATATAAGTATCTTCATTTTCAGACCAATCTGAACAGTCGTACATTTGGTTTCTTAAAAAATATTCTATAAAGCGTTTTTGAATATATAAAGTAGAACCTACAGGAATATTAAGTTTCAAATCCACTTCTTGGGCTCGCCATAAACCATTGTCTTTTATTCCTAAATTATAGTCGAATGATAAAAGAGAATCTTTTTGTGAATAATAGTATTCAACTTGTTGTGCATTCTTTAAAGCTTCATTTATATTTTTGCCCCTAGCAGTATATGTTTTTGTTACCGCTAGGTTATTATCGGTGATTAAGTTTAGGCTTAAATCAATTCTGTTTGGGGTGTCAAAATCTCTGTCATTCCCAGTAAAGGTAATTATTTTATCTGCTTCATTTTCACCTCCAATTATATTCTCTTGTATTGTTCTTTCACTCCCTACATTTAAGTAGTACACCTTAGGTTCATTCACCTTTAAAGTAATTGATTGGCTAAAACTGGCTTCTTCTTTAAAATCTGTTGCATTTTTAGAAATAGTAAATATCCCTACCGCCAAGGCAATTATCCAAACCATTAACATGCTGAAGCCAATAGATTTACCAATGGTTTTATTATTAAAGAGAATTCTTATAATCAAGAAAATAATCCCTAATAAAGGAATAAAAATTATAAAAAAGGCTGCAATATAAATGGCTGGTCTTAATGATGCATTTATCGCGTTTAAAGGGAAAATGGTTGAAACATCAGTATTACCAGCATATCCTAGGAAAATTAATAAGCCAACAAATGCCGAAATTAAACCTACTCCAACTACTGCAATTAGAATAAAACCTAAAACCTTTAAGATAATTTTGCCACTAGTATTTAGAAATTTAAATAAAAACTGAATTAAGTCTCTAATGAATGAACCAATTCTGTTTAATCCTGGTTTGGCTTGTTGATGTACATCTGACAATCTGCTGCCTACAGCATTCAACTCTTCTTCAAAATTCTTTTGGAATGATTGTAAATTGATTTTTTCTCCTTTCATTTCCATCTTCTCGCTACGGGTTTTTGCTTTTGGCATCACTATCCATAACAATAAATAAGGAAGTAGGCCAAATCCGTAAAACATAAATAACAGGAAAAATGCAATCCTTATCCATCTACCCTCTACATCAAAATAATGACCTATACCAGAGCATACACCACCTAAAACACGATCATCTGTATCTCTAAATAGTTTCTTTCTAAAAGATTCTTGAGAACTATTTTCAGTTTTATAATCTTCATCTTCGCTCTCAAATTCAGATGGATTGCCCATTTTAGAGGTAACTATTTTCACATCCTCGGTTATAATCACCTGCTTGTTTTCAGTAGCTAAAACCTCATTCAGCATTTCGGCAATTCTATTTTCTATATCCGTAATAATTTCAAAATTATCTTGATAGGAAGCAAAATGAGCTTTAATAGCAGTCATATATTGCTTTAGCATTTCGTAAGCGTCCTCCTCTATATGAAAAATTACGCCACTTATATTAATTATAATAGTCTTATTCATGATTACTGGGTGTATTAGGTTGGATTGTTCTACTTTTTATACTGTTTTCAACGGCATAAGATAAATCAGACCACGTTTGATCTAACTGTTTTAAAGCATCTTTACCGGTATCAGAAAGCTGGTAATATTTTCTTGGTGGGCCCGATGTTGACTCTTGCCAATTATAATTTAACAGACCATTATTCTTTAATCTGGTGAGAAGAGGATACAGCGTACCTTCTACTACTAGAAGTTTCGCTGCTTTCAACTCTTCAATAATATCTGAGGCATAAATCTCGCCTCTAGAAATTATGGATAGGATACAGTATTCCAGAATACCTTTCCTCATTTGAGTTTGCGTGTTGTCTAAAATCATAATACAAAGATATATGTATTAATTGGTAATATGCAATACAAAGTACTAAATAATATTTATTTTTAATAAAACATAGCTATATGAAGAAATAATGAAGAAATTAATTGATGGGATCCATCAAATACCGGTATTAATAAAAATTAAATAAAACTGCTCTCAAAGAAAAATATGGTAAAAAGTTAGTGTTTAAATGCACTAATAATGTACTTTATACACTATAATTTTATTATAATGTTAATAACTTGATAATCAGTGTTTTAAAAAAAAACAGATAAAATAGTTTACTTTTATTTGTTTACAAC
>JBKJLB010000284.1:0-3334 GCA_046597075.1 Pelobium sp. | reverse complement strand
GTTTGCAATTAGCTTTACAATTAAAGCGCAAACAAAAGACACAAGCAAAACAGAAACCCATGTTGAAGTAATGCCTGAATATCCCGGTGGCACAATGGAAATGATGAAGTTTATACAAACCAATATTGTGTATCCAAAGCGTGCGCGCAGAAAAGGCATATCAGGAAAATGTTTTATAAAATACACTGTAATGGCAGATGGTTCTATTGATAATATTATTGTTTTAAAAGGCGTAACGGATTGTCCCGAATGCGATGAAGAATCGATTCGCGTTATTAAACTAATGCCAAAATGGAAACCGGGCAGTATTGACGGAAAACCGGTGCCTGTGTTTTTTAATCTTCCAATAAATTTTACAATAAAAGGAGGAAAATAAATTCCCCATTAGCGCGGTCCGCCGAGACGGATGTAATCCGTGCATTTTCCCTATATTTATTTAATCAAATAATTCAATTAGGTATTATCCATCTTCCCGCTTTTTCTCCAGCTGTCTTCAATTAGTTTTGTCATTTCATCGGTAAGCTCCTGCCAATTCGTAAACAGCTCACGAACATATCCTGAATCGCCTGTATGCTTTCCGGAACCAAGTCCTTCTATAAATCGAAAACGATCAACAGGACTCGGGTGCGTATCATCATTCGTCGTTTCACGGTTAAGTGATTTTTTAAGTTCAACTTCGATCTCTTCTGTCAAGCTTCCTGATAATTCATATAAATTATTAAAAGAACGTTTTACTTTTTTAGCGTCTTCGATTTCAACGGTCGCTAATTTTACAAACTCAATATTACGTTTTATAACATAAGTTAATCCGTTTTTAAAAGCAAGTTCGCCATACGTTTGAGCAGCTACTCTGTCCGCCAAAATTTCCTGCAAACGGGTTGCACCATTACTTATTCTGAAAAATATGAAATTATACAACCGTAAAAACCAAAATGCTAAATTCCACCAAACGGCTTGCCCTGCATAATATAATGATTGCATGTATTTGCTCATGTCATTTCTTACTCTTAAAGCCACTGCGCCGCCAGCAGTATCACGGTGGGCAAAATGACCATATTCGTGGGCTAAAACTGCTTTGAAATCATTTTGTTTAAAGTCCTTTAAAACACCGGTTCCTAAAATTAAAATTCGCTTGCCTTTATCATTCATCTTCTCACGTCGTGTTCCGGTTTCGTAAACCGCTAAATCTGTTTCAGGTGTTATTCTTATTTCATCTATCGGGCGTGTATTCATTGTTGAGGCGACTTCCTTTGTCATTGCAAATAATGATGGGGCTTCTGACTCTTTTAATTCTCTTCCGGGATCAGCATAGTCAACTTTCAATACTAATGATCTTATCATTGCATAAATGGTTAAACAGCCGCCAACTACTAATAAAAGAATAAGTTTAATTGGGATGTGGCCAATACTAAAGAAAAAATAAATAGCTCCGCCTACTAATACAACTACCAGAATCAAAACCACAGGCAGCGAGAAATAATAATACACACCTGAAAAATTAATTAGTCCTTTATATATGCTTCTCAATGTAGTTGCTAATTTGGTGGATGCAGTTGAACGGAATTCTTTTTCAATTGATTTTAAAGTGTAATTAGAAAGTATCATTCCAAAAATATAAAGTATCACGAAGCCTAAGGCCCAGAAAACAAGCAGCCACAAAAAGAAATTTTTATAATGGGCGATTGCGATCTTGCTTTTTATTCCCGATGAATTCAGGAACCCATCCACAGTTTCCTCAGATAAACCAGTCTCCTTAGCCAACAAAATTTGTTTTTCAGCCAATATCCAATCTTCGTCATTTGCAGCTAAAATTGCTCCAAAATAATGTGATACCATTTTATCAGGATAATTTTTAGTTAGATAATTTGTGGCGATGGTAAAATCTTTTATCAGGTTTAGTTGAAGAGCAACCTGAGCAATTAATGTATTATATTCTAAGTCGTCAGCATCAGGTAATATCTTACCTTCATTTAAAATCACCATAGCTCGACTTAACCAATCAAAAGATTTTGAATTATCTTTTCCGGCCGCATTAAGCAAACCCGAGGCAAGTGTGATGATATTAGCAGAAGAACGATTAAGCTCAACAGCCTTTTCGCATAATGCAATTCCTCTTTCTAGATCTCCCAATTCGATTTTAGTACCTCCAAGTCTTCTTAACGCAGGCTCAAATGCAGTAGCTTTTAAGCAAACTATCGAATATAAACTATCTGCCAAACGATGATTAGAATTATCCATGGCTATGGTGGCATTATGAAAAGTTTTAACAAGACTTGAATCAATTGCTTTTAACTGTAGTTCTATCTTATCTTCTTTGCTTTTATCCCTGCCCTGAGAATAAATATTTTGGATAAATAAAACTGAAAAAAGAAATGAAAAAAAAGTTACTTTTGCTTTCATACTTATGGATTCAAATTGAACGTCAGAATTGGTATTTATAAATATAAAACTCCTGTTTGTTTTATCCAAATCCTTATAAAAAGTATTTTCCAGATAAATCGCTCATGACCGAAACCGAAGAATTAATAGAAGTAAAGACTCTTGAGAGCGAAGAGCGGCAAACCATTGTGCATTGTACTTGCTATAGCGATGGCAGCGAAGCCTATCGTATTTGGCCCTCTACGTTTTTAATTGAGCATGGCAGCGACCGGCGTGCAAAATTAATTACAGCATTTAATATTTCATTTGCCCCACAATGGACATTAAATGATGGCAGAGGTTTTACTTTAATTTTTGAAGGCTTAAGTAAAACTTGCAGATCATTTGATCTGATGGAAATGATTCCGCAAGCCGGAGGTTTTGAAAAATTTAATATTCAAAGAAATAATACAGATGTGTATCAGGTGAGTTTTTAATCCTTATACCCTTTCGGTATTTCCAGTTTCAATTCAGCAAGTGCTTTATCCATTACGGTCTTATCGAAACCATTTTGCTTAAAGAACACAAAATCATCAACTACCACTTTTTTAAATGGCATGTTTGGTGAAATATCTTTATCTAAATTGTCTTTGTATAATTTAATGGCTTTGCCGTACTCGTTGTTGAACAAATAACTGTGCGCTAAATTACAACGCGCCATCATTTCCTGCGGTTCCAATTCTATTCTGCGTTTAAAAAAACTTATTGCGTCAGCATATCTTTTGTTTTCCAACATAAACCATGCAGCATTGCCTATTTTGTTAGGATCCAATTTTAAAGTATCAGCATTCGCAATTTTTGTTGCGGTAGGAAAGGCCTTACCGTTTACTTCACGCGTAAAGCCCTTTATGTTTCCTGCTTCATCAGTTATAAATGTTTTCTCACTTGAAAACTCCACATTATAAAAATGTTTTTC
>JBKJLB010000221.1:0-3206 GCA_046597075.1 Pelobium sp. | reverse complement strand
ATGACGGACAAATGTTGGGTTCGGGATTAGGCCCTGGAGGTAATTTACAATCCATTGGCTTAAGCTGGATAAAAAATAAAAGAATGATTGGCTTACAAATTGAAAGGTTTGAGCACAATAAAGATTTTTACTATTATGCCTATGAACCTTCCTTTGATTATAGAAGAAATTGGGTAGACTTAAGCATTGCCGCTAAAACGGTTTGGAATTATAAAAATTTGCTGTTTAATGCGAATCTAAATTATATTCATTCTTTTAATTATGGATGGTTTGTACCACCCACCACAACAGGTGAGTACTTTATTAGGGGCAGAGATGTAAATAACGTACAAGCTAATGTAGGTCTTACTTATCAATTTTAAATTTAATATGGCGGATAGTGCACACGAAGAAATTGTTAAGGCCTTAGCACAAGTAGCAGAAATTGTTAAAGCGGATGGGGATGAGAATGACATCAATTATTTTGAGTTTCATAAAGATAGGTACCTAAAAATGGCTAAAACCTTATACAAAGGTGAAAGCGCTACCCCATCATTGGTGTTAAATATGGGAAGTCATTATTTACATGCTACCTTACTTTTTAAATTCTTAGGTTATGAAGTGCATTCCATGGATGTGAGTGAGTTTTGGAATTTAGAATTTGTAAAACGTAGAGCCGAAAAGTATGCCCTACCTAAAATAGTGGATGATAATTTTGAAACGTTAAAAAGTATAGCAGGAGCTACAGATGAATATGACATCGTTCTGTTTACAGAAATCCTAGAACACATCACTTTTAATCCCATACAATTTTGGCATAAAATTTACCATCGTTTAAAATCCAATGGTTTAATTTATATATCCACTCCTAATTCCATGTGTTTATTAAATATGGTGCGTTCTATTGTGAGGATATTAACTTTTAGAGGGATTGGTATCCCAGTTAATGAGATATTTAAGACAGTTACCTATGGCCACCATTGGAAAGAATATTCTTCATCTGAAATCAAAAGATATTTTAATAAAATGTCGGACGACTTCCAAGTCAGCGTTCATCAATATCATTATAAAAAAATAGCCATCAACAATCTTTCATCAGCTATGGCGGTTTTCTTTAACTTTATTGGGAATCTTATTTATCTTTCAGATGAAATTGAGGCGGTTGTTAAAATAGAAAAAAAAGAAAGTTGGAAACTTGAACCTCCTAACTATTAAATCTCATTGTTTGTCCTTGCAAAAAGAATGAACGCAATACAAAGTAAACCTCCTAAAAATCCACCGTAAGCTAAACCTTGCCACCACTTTAACCTATTTTTCTCTAAGGGTAAGTCGGGTTGATCTACGATTTGAACAGTGGGTGTCTCTTGCATTAACATGGTTTTGCTGACTTCTAAATTCTTAATCACTTCAGAATAAATAGTAGACAATACAATTTTATCTCTTTCTTTAACTTCTGTACCTACTCTGGCGGTTGCATAAGCTGGGTTGACATCTAATAAAATCCGACTAGATGAGGAGGCTTGATACGTTTTTTGATTTAATAAAGTGGTAATGCTATCCGCCCTATGTTGCAACTTATTTACATTCTTTTGCAATCGATCTGTTTTTGTTTGAATGTAGAATTGTGAGCCCATTTCTAATATTCCAAGACATAATAATTGTGCTAACTTTTCATCTTTCATGGTGGTAGTTAACTCAAAATAGCTTAATTTTTTATCTGGCTTTGAAATCCCTAACCCTTCCTTCTGAATTCGCTTTCTAATATCTTGCAACAAGCTATCTTGAAGCCTTGAATAGTTAGCGGTCTCTGCAGGAAAAGAGATGGTTCCTTCCCCATTGAGGTATTTACTTTCCCATTTTGTTTTGAGCTTATTTTTGATGGCATAAATATCTGCCAGCGTATGCTTTTGGGTATCTCCGTAAGGTCTTAATAAGGCTGATTTTAAAATGGTGTTACTCTTTAACAACTGCTCCACATTATCACCCGCTAAAACACCAGAAGCACCACCTAAGCTGTTCATGTCCAAACCAAACTGACCTGCCAAAGCAGATACCAGGGACCCCCCACCAGACGGTTTAGAATCTTCTACTACAAAAGTAAGTTTTGCAGTATAAGATATTCTCCATAAATAGGATGCTAACAATCCGAAAAGGCCACCAACAATCCCCAATAAAAGTATTTTAAATTTATGCTTCCATAAATAAATTAAATCGCCTTTACGATCTGCTAGTAATATTTTAAAAGAGAAATTTTCTTCTTCGGGATATTTGGCTGGATAATTTTTCATGTATTAGTTACGTAAAATCGCGAATATACTGACCAGCGCCGTTAGTGCTGTGGCAAAGGCAGAAATTTCACCTACGCCCAACTTCACTTTAACTTCAAAAGAGGGTTGCGGCACAATAATCTTACTCCCCTCAGTAATTATAGGATAATTTCTAAAAAGTAAGAAATGCTTAACCGGACTGTTTATCCCGTTTGGATAAGCAACATAAGCATTTTTCAGTTTTACATTCTGTTTAGTCCCACGGGCTGAATTGATATAATATTTGAAGTTTTTGCTATTGTAATTAAACAACTGAGGGGTGTTTACACCGCCCACTACTTCTACAAATGGATTTTCTTTTGGAATAAAAACACTGTCTTGTGGTAAAAGTATCAATCTCGCTTCCTTTTCATTACCTGTTAGATTGGCATCTACTCGTAATCCGTTTCTATAAATTTGAGCATTTTTTAAAGATCCAGAAGGAGTAATTCCACCCGATCTTTGAATTAACTCTAAGGCAGTCTCATCTCTTCTTTGCAGGGCATAAATACCCGGGAAAAGTACCTCTCCGCCCATACTGATATTTCCAAGCGTTTGAAAGTTAACTAACCTTGGTACAGTAATCTTATCTAAGGCTTGTAATTGAATAGGATTGTTTGATTGTAAATTACTGTCTAAATCAACAGTAAAGGTTTTAACCAATTGATTGGCCACAACGTCTGATTTATTTTGAATAATTCTGGAAATCTCAATTCTATGATTTGCAGCATTGTACTTAAAACCACCCGCCATCGCAATTAAATCTGCTAGCTCCATCCCTTCTCTAAAACTATAGTTTCCTGGTTGTTTTACAAAACCACTGATGCTTACTGACAGTTCATTTCTTAAATCGTCACTGGAAAGGATAAAAACTTGATCTTCTCTTTGTAGAACCAAATCTGCTGCTTTTCCCGACATCAT
>JBKJLB010000207.1:0-4305 GCA_046597075.1 Pelobium sp. | reverse complement strand
TTTAATAGAAAACAACATATAGTCATGTCAAGAATTTGTGATTTAACAGGAAAAGGTGCTATGGTAGGTAATAGAGTATCACACTCTAATGCTAAAACAAAGCGTAAGTTCTACCCAAACCTTCAGATGAAGCGTTTTTACCTTCCTGAGGAAAACCGTTGGATAACTTTGAAAGTTTCCACATCAGCAATAAAAACTATCAACAAGATTGGTATTACCGAAGCTATCACTAGATTCGTTAATAAAGGATCTATTTAATTAAAAGAATATAAAACCCGAATATAATGGCTAAGAAGGGAAACAGAGTTCAGGTAATTTTAGAATGTACCGAACATAAAGAAAGTGGAATGCCTGGAACATCCAGATACATTACTACAAAAAACCGTAAAAATACTCCTGAGAGATTAGAAATTAAAAAATTTAATTCTGTTCTTAGAAAAGTTACTGTACACAAAGAAATCAAGTAATTGAAAGCTAATATTTATTAGCATAAAAAATATTTAACATGGCAAAGAAAGTAGTTGCAACGCTAAAAACTGGTAAAGGTAAAGAATACTCTAAAGTAATTACCATGGTAAGATCACCAAAAACTGGTGCTTACTCTTTCAAAGAAATGATTGCTCACAATGATCACATTAAAGATGCAATCGTTGTGGCAAAAGAAAGCGTAATCGAAGATTAATTATTCTAATGAAAATATAAAGGCCGTCCTAATTATTTTAGGATGGCTTTTTTTGTTTAATTTTATCATCTATGGGATTATTTGATTTCTTTAAGAAAAAAGAAAACACTGTTGAAGAAAAAGAAGCACTTGAAAAAGGGCTTGAAAAAACCAAGGATAACTTTTTTGCAAAAATAAGTAAGGCGGTTGTAGGGAAATCAACTGTTGATGATGATGTATTAGATGAGTTGGAAGAAATATTAGTGACTTCTGATGTTGGAGTTACCACAACCCTTAAAATTGTAGAGCGAGTTCAAACTCGTGTTGCAAAAGATAAATACATTAATACTTCCGAACTTAATAATATTCTAAGAGAAGAAGTTCAAGCCTTACTCGAAGAAAATAACAGCAGTGATTTCCAAAGCTTCGATTACGGAACTCAAAAACCTTATGTAATTATGGTGGTTGGTGTAAATGGAGTAGGTAAAACTACAACTATCGGAAAATTAGCTTATCAACTAAAGCAAGCGGGACAGAAAGTAGTTATTGGTGCCGCGGATACTTTTAGAGCTGCCGCTGTAGATCAAATTCAACTATGGGGTAAAAGAGTGGATGTACGTGTGGTTTCACAAGGCATGAATGCCGATCCTGCTTCTGTTGCTTTTGACACTTTGCAATCTGCAGTAGCAAACGGAGAAGATGTAGCAATTATTGATACTGCAGGCAGATTACACAATAAGGTTGGTTTGATGAATGAACTTTCTAAAATCAAGAAGGTAATGGATAAAGTGGTACCAGGAGCTCCACACGAAATTCTGTTGGTTTTAGATGCTTCTACTGGTCAAAATGCCATAGAACAATGCAAGCAATTTACGCAGGCAACTGATGTTAATGCTTTAGCGCTAACTAAACTAGATGGAACGGCAAAAGGTGGTGTAGTAATTGGAATTTCTGATCAATTTAAAATACCTGTAAAATATATAGGTGTAGGGGAAAAAATGACAGATTTACAACTGTTCAACAAAAAGGAATTTGTGGATAGTCTTTTCAAACAAGATTAATGAGAGTAAAAGATAAACAGCAAAGAGAAATAGTAAAACCACGTGTAAATGTAATTACACTTGGTTGTTCTAAGAATACATATGATTCGGAAGTGTTGATGGGCCAGTTAAAAGGCAATCAAATTAATGTGGTGCATGAGGCTAATGATGTTCGTGAAAATGATATAGTAATCATCAATACCTGTGGGTTTATTGATAATGCAAAGCAAGAATCTATTGACACCATTCTACAATATAGCGATTTAAAAACCGAAGGAAAAGTAGGAAAGGTAGTGGTTACTGGTTGTTTATCTGAAAGATATAAGCCAGAGTTAGAGGCCGAAATTAAAAATGTAGATTCTTGGTTTGGAACCAATGATTTGCAGAATTTATTAAACTCTATTGGGGCTGATTACAAACATGAACTAATAGGCGAACGCTTACTAACAACTCCTTCTCATTTTGCTTATTTCAAAATTGCTGAAGGTTGTAACCGCCCTTGTTCTTTCTGTGCCATTCCTTTAATGAGAGGGAAACATGTGTCCAGACCAATGGAAGAATTGGTGAAAGAAGCAAAAAATTTAGCCAAAAACGGTACAAAAGAATTGATTCTGATTGCTCAGGATTTAACTTATTACGGATTAGATATCTATAACAAAAGAAATTTATCCGAATTAATGCGTCATCTTTCTGATGTTGATGGGATTGAATGGATTAGGTTGCAATATGCATATCCAAGTGGTTTTCCAATGGATATTTTGGAGGTAATGAACGAGCGATCAAACATTTGTAATTACTTAGATATGCCTTTACAGCATATTTCTGATGATATGTTAAAATCTATGCGACGTGGAACTACCAAACAAAAAACCATTGATTTAGTAAATCAAATCAGAGATAAAGTGCCAAATATCGCTATGCGTACTACTTTAATTTGTGGTTATCCTGGCGAAACAGAAAGAGATTTTGAAGAAATGAAAAACTGGGTGGAAGAAACCCGCTTTGATCGCTTGGGTTGTTTCACTTATTCTCACGAGGAAAAAACCCACGCTCATGATTTGATCGATGATGTTCCTCAAGAAGTGAAAGAGCAACGTGTAGAAGATATCATGGAAATTCAACAGGGTATTTCTTTTGACTTAAATCAACAGAAAGTTGGTCAATCTTATAGCGTATTAATCGACAAGAAAGAAGGTGATTATTTTATCGGACGAACTGAATTTGATTCACCAGAAGTTGATAATGAAGTTTTGATTGACGCAAAAGATAATTACGCCACACCAGGAACTTTTGTAACTGTTAAAATTGATAGAGCCGAAGATTTTGATCTTTATGGGAATATTGTCAAATAATTGCTACCCAAAAGCAGAATACTGATTTTTGGTTAATTTCGTAACGAATGGAATCCAAATATATTGATTACGACGAAACCCGATGTTTTTCTTTAACAGTAAGTCAGTTACTTGCCAAAGAAGACCATCTAAAACCATTTATCAATCAGTTTCCTGATTTAAAAGCTTTTAAGGATATAATTGCACAAAGAAAATTTGATGGGAATAGGGATTTATTGGTTAAAGCACTTTTTCTTCAATATCAAAATATAGCTAACCAATCTAAATTGCTAAAGTCTAATATCGAAGCTTTAGGAAATACAAATACATTTACTGTTACTACTGGACATCAGCTAAATATATTTACTGGTCCGCTTTACTTTATTTTTAAGATTGTAACTGCAATTAACCTTGCAAAGGAATTAAAATCTGCATTTCCAGATAAAAATTTCGTTCCTGTTTATTGGATGGCAACGGAAGATCATGATTTTGAAGAAATTAACCACACTTATATTGGAGGTAAAAAAATAAGCTGGAAATTAGGTGCTGTTGGCGCAACCGGAAGATTGAACACAAAGTCAATTACTCAAGCCTTAAATGAATACAAAGGTATTTTAGGGATTTCTAAGAACGCAAAAAAGCTATCAGAAATGGTTACTAAAGCTTACGCCGATGGAAAAAATTTAGCCGATGCCACTCGTTATTTAGCAAATGAATTGTTCGGAGAATTTGGACTAGTGATAGTAGATGCAGATGATACAACTCTAAAATCTCAATTTACCAATATTATTGAGCAAGATATCATCGAACAAAATAGCTTTAGAAATATTGAGGAAAGCAGCGAAAAATTAACAGAAATTGGTATTCATGCTCAGGTAAACCCAAGAGAGATTAATTTCTTTTATTTAACTGATGATTTGCGTGAACGTATTGTTTTTGAAGAAGGGAAATATCAGGTACTCAATACAGAAATCTCCTTTTCAAATGATGAACTAAAACAAGAAATTAAAACTCATCCAGAAAGATTTAGCCCAAACGTGGTGATGCGTCCACTATATCAGGAAGTGATTTTACCTAATTTAGCTTACATTGGTGGCGGCGGCGAATTGGCTTATTGGTTACAGTTAAAAGCCAATTTCGATTTTTATAAAGTTGATTTTCCTTTATTAGTTTTGAGAAACTCAGCCATGATTGCTAATGAAAAAACCGAAGCTAAACTTCAAAAATTAAATCTTGCTTTCGCTGATGTTTTTGAAGAAACCGAAGTTTTAAA
>JBKJLB010000201.1:0-6069 GCA_046597075.1 Pelobium sp. | reverse complement strand
GTTAATATCATAAAAGAAACGGGTAACGTGTTGCGACCCGATGAATCTTCTCGTAACTCTTTTCCTTCTGGACATACAGCTACAGCTTTTATGGGTGCAGAATTTTTATGGCAAGAGTATAAAGAAGTTTCTCCATGGTATGGGATAGCTGGTTATTTAATAGCTGGTGGTACAGGTGCTTTTAGAATTTACAATAACAGGCATTGGTTAACTGATGTAGTTGCTGGCGCAGGTATTGGTATTTTGAGCACAAAAGCGGCTTATTGGTTAAACCCAATATTGAGGGGTAAACTTTTAAATAAAAGCGATAATTCTAAAAATTCTTATTTAATAACCCCGTTTTATAACGGGTCACAATTTGGTGCTAACCTTTTATTTAGATTATAAAATCTAAATCAATTTTAGATCATGCAGAAAAAAATTATTGTTGTCTTGTCGTATCTGCTTTTTCTTTCTTTTTGAAAAACCCTCTTAACAAGAAATTGTGTTGTAATGCTTCTAAATTTTCATCTAATTTTTTGCTGCTACTTTCCAGATTTTTCATAATAGATTTTACTTGATTTGCTGTTGGCTGATCGTTCAAAAGTAAACCTGCAGCATTGTCTGTTTGTGTTAATTTTACTGAAGCTTCATTCAAATTCTCGGTAAGTTTGGCTGCAGATGCTGCAGTTTTCTGCAATTCGTTTACTGACCTTTGTAATCTAGCGAATACCACAGTATCAGTTAAAAGCTTGTCGGCTAATCCTCCTTCAGTATTTAACTTGTTTGTGAATGCATTTAGTTCTCTGGCCATTTTATCCGCAGCAGCGGTGGTATTTCTCAGATTTTCTACAATTTGTATAAAATTATCGGCAACTCTTTGGTCCGCCAAAAGCGCTCCAGCTGTACCTTTCCCATCCACTAAATTACGGGCAAGAATTCTAAAATCCGAAGTAATATCTACTAAGTTTTTGTTGTTTATTTGCAGCGTTTTCATGATGTCATCTGTAGAAAGCGTAGTATTTACCATTAATTTATCGCCGTCTTCAACGAAAGGGAATTTTTGGGAACCACCATCAATTACTACAATTTTATTACCTATTAATCCGTCAGAGCTGATGCTTGCCTTAGCGTCTTTATGTATATAACGATGAGCCTCTTCTTCAATACTCAAAAAAACCTGTACTTGTGAAGAACCATAAAATTTAAGCTTTTTGATTGTCCCGATTTTTACGCCTGAGTACCAGACATTATTCCCAACTTTTAATCCTTGAATATCATCAAAAACCACATTTAATGAAAAGCTTTTAACAAAAGCCTTTTTTTGACTACCTAAAGTGAAAACACCTAGTAGAAAAATTGCTAGTCCAATAAATAAAAAAACGCCAACCGTAATTGCTCGTTTATTTTCAGATGCTTGCGCCATATCTTATTGCGTAAAATTATAATCGTAAAATGGTTTCACCCGCTCATCATCAGTGTCAAATACTTCTTCAAAACTTCCCACTCTTTGGAACTGACCTTCTAATAACATGGCAATTCTATCGCCTGTTGCTTTGGCGCAGGTTAAATCGTGAGTAATAATGATGGAGCTGGTGTGGTAACGTTCTTTTACCTCGTTTATTAAATTGTTTATTTCTATACAGGTAATTGGGTCAAGTCCTGCAGTTGGCTCATCATAAAGCATAATTTTGGGCTTCAAAATGAGGGTGCGAGCAATTCCTATTCTTTTCCTTTGACCGCCAGATAATTCTGATGGCATTTGGTTAATTGTTTGTAACAGTCCTACTGCGTCTAAAACAGATTCTACAGCGGTATTGATTTCGGCTTTGTTTAAATCTTTTCTATTTCTCACTAGAGGGAATTCCAAATTTTTCCTCACGGTCATGCTATCATACAAGGCACTGCTTTGAAAAGAAAAACCAACGTTTAATCTTAATTCTAATAAATCTTTGGGAGATAGATTACTAATATCTTTACCCAAAACATTTACTGTGCCGCTATCTTGAGCTAAAAGACCAGAAATTATCTTGATTAAAACTGATTTTCCAGTTCCAGATCGTCCTAGAACCACTAAGTTTTCTCCTTCGTAAAGGTCTAAATCTGCACCTCGCAAAACTTGATAATCTCCAAAAGATTTTTTTACATCTCGGATAGAAATTATGGGTTCATTATTTTGAGGATTTAAACTCATGTTCTAAATAAGAAAGTGATTTGTGTAGCAATAACTTCTTCAATAAACACTAAAAACATCCCAACGACTACTGCTGAGTTGGCTGCTTTTCCAACACCTTCTGTTCCTTTTGACGAGTTATAACCCTGATAACACCCAACCATACCTATTGTAAAGCCAAAAACAACAGCCTTTAAGGTTGATGCAGTGATATCTAAAAATGTTATTGCGTCTAAAGATGTTTGAATGTATGCACTAAAACTGGTGCTTTCTGCTAAAGTAACATTTAAAAAACCTCCTAATAAACCAACCAATGCAGTATAAAACGTAAGAATTGGAAGTGTAATGGTAGTTGCTAAAACTCTAGTAATTACTAAAAATTTATAAGGATTAGTAGCCGAAACTTCCATAGCATCAATTTGTTCACTTACTTTCATTGAGCCTAACTCTGCTCCAATACTTGATCCCACTTTACCAGCAGAAATTAATGCTGTTAATAGAGGTGCTAAGGTTCGTAAAAGTGCAATACCTACTAAAGAAGGCAACCATGAGGTAGCCCCAAACTCGGCTAATGATGGCCTTGATTGTTTAGCGAATACAATACCAGTGATAAAACCAGTCAAAGAAATTAATGCAAGGGACTTATATCCAACTTGATAGCACTGTCTTAAAATTTCTTTTCCTTCGTAAGGAGGAAGTAGAAATTCTTTAAAAAATTTCATCACAAATAAATGAACTCGATACATTTCGAGAAACATGTTATTCATTTTTTGTGAGAACTTACTTTTGTTTTTTTCCAAAATGTAATCTATATGCTTTTGATGTTCTAACTAAATAAAAAAGCCTTGCAACAACCATTCCAGCCTTAGTCAGATTATGCTGCAAAAATAGTTATATAATCCATAGTTAATTCTCTTTAATCACCATTAATGTAAGCGTACTGTAAAAAGCAAAAAGCCCCACCTGATAAGGTAGGGCTCTTAAATAGCTATTATTTTACGCTAATAACCTTATAGGTTGCTCTAATAAAGTTTTTAATGTTTGTAAAAATGCAGCTCCAGTTGCTCCATCAACAACCCTATGGTCACAACCTAAGGTTAGTTTCATAACGTTTCCTGGCACTACAGCCCCGTTTTTAACAACAGGAACTTGTTGAATAGCCCCAACTGATAAGATGGCGCCATCAGGTGTATTTATAATTGATGTAAACTCATCAATCCCAAACATACCTAGGTTTGAAACCGTGAAGGTAGAACCTTCCCAATCCTTAGGTTGTAATTTCTTCGCCTTTGCTTTTTGTGCAAATTCTTTCACTTCTGCCGAAATGTGCGATAAACTCTTTCCATCAGCAAAACGTATTACAGGGACTAATAAACCATCTTCTACAGCCATTGCCACACCAATGTTTGTGTGTTCGTTGAAACGGATTTTATCTCCTCTGAAGGAGGAATTAACCGCGGGATGTTGTTTTAATGCAACTGCAACAGATTTAATGACAATATCATTGAATGACACCTTTACAGGGGCAACTGTATTGATTTCCGTACGGGCAGCAATTGCACCGTCCATATCTATACTCACTGTTAAATAAAAATGCGGAGCAGTAAATAAGCTATCAGATAAACTGCGTGTGATAGCTTTACGCATTTGGGTTACAGGCTTCTCTGTATATTTTTCTTCACCAATGTATTGTGGTAAAACTGGTGCAGCAGTAGCAGCTTTATCAGCAGATGCAGTACTTGTTGCCACGGGTTTTTCCGAAGGTTTAAAGTCCTCGATGTCTTTCTTTATAATTCTACCACCCTCGGCACTACCCGTAACATCGTTTAAATTAATGCCTTTATCTTGTGCTAATTTTCTTGCTAATGGAGAAGCTTTAACTCTGCTATCATCTTCAGATGAAGATTCTGCAGCAGGAGTAGTAGTCTCTTTTTGAGAAGATGCAATAGTATCAGGGGTTGCATCAGCAGGCGCTTCTGTTTTTTCAGTTTTAGTTGCACCGTTTTTATCTGCGTTAAGTAAAGGGGTAATATCAGTCCCTTCTTTACCAACAATCGCAATAATTCCGTTTACCGGGACAGCTTCCCCTTCTTTTACACTAACGTAAAGCAGCGTTCCTTCCTCATAGCCAACAACCTCCATAGTCGCCTTGTCGGTTTCTACATCAGCTAAGCTGTCGTCAGATTTAATTTTATCCCCAACTTTAAAATTCCATTTATTAATTACACCCTCGCTCATGGTATCGCTTAGCGCTGGCATTCTGATAACGCTAGCTGGAATATTAGAAACGTCAATTGCTGGTGCTGATTTTTCTTCTTTAACAGGAGCTGCTGGTTCTTCTTTCTTTTCTTCTTTAGCTGGCGCTGATGATTCACTTTCTAGAACAGATTTGTAATCCTCACCTTCGTTACCAATCACTGCAATAATAGTATCTACTGGTACAGCTTGACCCTCGTCTATTCCCACGTATAATAGTGTACCCTCCTGAAAAGATTCAAAATCCATGGTTGCTTTATCTGTCTCGATTTCTGCAACTACATCGCCCGCCTTAATTTTATCCCCAACTTTTTTATGCCATTTAGCTAAAACACCTTCAGTCATAGTGTCGCTCATTTTGGGCATTTTTACTGCTTCAGCCATTATTTATTAGAATAAATTTTGATCTATTATTAATATTAATCTTTTACAAAAGGATAATCCTCTTGCATGTAAACGTCTTTATAAAGTTCTGATGCTTCTGGCCACGGAGACTCTTCTGCAAATTTCACTGATTCTTCTACTTGTGCTTTTACTTTAGCAGCAATTTCTTCGAACCAGTTTTCGTCTGCCCATTTTTTACTTTGAATATGAGCTTTTACAACTTCAATAGGATCTTTTGCTTTGTATTCTTCAACCTCTTCTTTGGTACGGTATTTTTGCGGGTCAGACATAGAGTGACCTTTAAAACGGTAAGTTCTGATTTCTAAGAAAGTTGGGCCTTCTCCTTTTCTAGCTCTTTGCACAGCTTCATCCATTGCATTATGAACAGCAACTGGGTCCATCCCATCAACTGGCATACAAGGCATATCATAACCTAAACCCAATTTGTAAATATCTGTAGTATTAGAAGTACGAGCAACAGAAGTACCCATCGCATAACCATTGTTCTCACAAACAAAAATAACTGGTAATTTCCATAGCATGGCCATGTTAAAAGTTTCGTTTAACGAACCTTGACGAACAGCACCATCTCCCATGTAACAAACATTTACGTTTTTGGTCCCTAAATACTGTTCTGCGAAAGCAATACCAGCACCCAAAGGAATTTGACCGCCAACAATCCCATGTCCACCAAAGAACTTGTTTTCTTTATCAAAAAAGTGCATTGAACCGCCTTTTCCTTTAGAGCAACCAGTGGCTTTTCCGTATAACTCTGCCATGGCAGCATTAGGAGACATTCCTTTTGCAATTGGATGAGCGTGATCACGATAAGCAGTGATTAAACTATCATCTTTTTCTGTTGCAGACATAGTGCCAGCGATTACAGCCTCTTGACCAATATATAAATGACAAAACCCTCTGATTTTTTGTTGACCATAAAGTTGTCCGGCTTTTTCTTCAAATCTTCTTAAAAGAAGCATCATTTCGTACCAATAAAGGTATGTTTCTTTAGTTATCGCAACTGAACTCATTCGTATTTTCTAGTTTTTTGGAAAGCAAATCTATTAATATCTGGACAAATATAAAACAGGGTGTTTTGTTATAAATTATGTCTACCTTGTTTTTTTGTTAAAAAGAGTTAAAACTTTTAGCAATTTCTTGCGTATGACAAACTTAAGTTTTAATTTCGCAACATAACAAAATATAATTTTGTTTAAACCGTTCGAGATTTTTTAAATCAACAACGAAAATTTAGATTTCAATGAAGAAAAGTTTAG
>JBKJLB010000133.1:0-7573 GCA_046597075.1 Pelobium sp. | reverse complement strand
CTTTGGATTTACATTAAAACGATATAAAGATACTCGTATTAACATTCCGTTGATTACCGTTAATCCACTACTTAAAACTTAACACTATATTAACATAGGTATAGTAGTTTTGCATTCTAAAACTATTGATCAGAAATGAATAATATATTCTCTTATTTCATTCCAAAAGACCGAAAATTTTTCCCTCTTTTTGAAAGCGCTAGCTCCAATCTAGTTGAAATGTCTACCCTGTTAAAGAAACTCATAAACACAGATGATTTGGCGGGCAGAAAGCCATTACACAAAGAAATTGAAAAATTAGAACATAAAGGTGACGAGATCACTCACCAAATCTATTTAGAATTAGGTAAAACTTTTATCACTCCTTTTGATAGAGAGGATATACATTCCCTAGCTACAGCCTTGGATGATGTTGCTGATTATATGCATGGTAGTTCTAACCGTATTTTGCTTTACAGCGTGTTAGACATGACAGAACCCATCAAAAAACTAGCTGAGTTAGTTGCACAAAGTTGTGTAGATGTTGATAAAGCAGTTAAAGAACTTAAAAATCTAAAGAATATTCGTGTAATTACTGACTCTTGTGTGAGGATAAATAGCATAGAAAACCAAGCAGATTATGTTTTTGACAAAGCTGTTGGGGATCTTTTTGATTATGAAAATGGTGCAAAAACCATCATGAAATACAAAGAAGTTTTACAAGGATTAGAAACTGCTACAGATATGTGCGAGGATGTTGCCAATGTATTAGAAACCATATTGGTTAAAAACGCTTAACTGTAAATCAAGAACTTATAATGGTTACCACTCTATTAGTTATTGTTATCATTTTAGCCATCGGATTTGATTTTATCAATGGTTTTCATGATGCGGCCAACTCCATTGCAACTATTGTTTCTACAAAAGTGCTATCTCCTTTCCAAGCAGTTTTATGGGCGGCAACATTTAATTTTGCAGCCTACTTTTGGTTTACAGATCATAAAGTAGCTAATACAGTAGCAAAAACGGTTTTAGAAAACTTCATTACTTTAGAAGTAGTAATGGCAGGTTTAATTGCCGCAATTCTATGGAATTTATTAACCTGGTTTTATGGTATCCCTTCAAGTTCATCCCATACTTTAATTGGTGGTTTTGCAGGTGCGGGCATGGCCAATGCTTTAATTTTAGGCTCGTCTCCCTTTGATGCTGTTAACGGTGGTATCATTTTAAAAACCGTAGCGTTTATAGTTTTAGCCCCTGTTATAGGTATGGTTATTGCTATTACCATCAATCTTATCATTATAAATATTTCTAAAAATGCTAAGCCATCAATAGCCGAAAAGTGGTTTAAAAGATTACAATTAGTTTCTTCTGCCGCCTTAAGTTTTGCCCACGGCGGTAATGATGCGCAAAAAGTGATGGGAATTATATACATCGCTTTGGTGGCAAATAATGTTTTAGCTCCTGATGCTCCAATGCCAGAATGGATTCCGCTTTCTTGCTATGCTGCTATATCTTTAGGCACCATGAGCGGTGGATGGAAAATTGTGAAAACAATGGGAACAAAAATCACTAAAGTAACATCTTTGGAGGGTGTAAGTGCTGAAACCGCAGGTGCAGTTACTTTAGGAATAACAGAACATTTTGGCATACCAGTATCTACTACCCATACCATTACAGGTTCAATTATTGGTGTAGGATTAACAAAAAGAGTTTCTGCAGTTAGATGGGGTGTAACTTATAGCTTAGTTTGGGCTTGGGTTCTAACTATACCAGTTTCTGCTGTTTTAGCAGGGATTGTTTATGCAATCGTTCATTTGGTATTTTAACTATTTAACATATTAGTTTTAAAGAATTTAGCCCCCTTCTTTTGGGGCTTTTTTATTTACTTAACTCTTAAATTTTCAATTGCTATTTCAGATAATTTAATCAATCTATCTTCTTCAAATAACTTTCCGTAATCTTCTAAAGGTAATTTTTCACCTGGTTTCGAGCTTAAATTATCGTAATCCTGGATTTTAAAATCACCATCTCTATTGATTGTCCTTACCGATCTAAATCGAATTCCACCTTCGCTATATGCGAAAAAATCCATACTATGGTCGAGCTGATCAAACCAGAAATAAAATACGTCATTAAAATGGTCTCCTCCTTGCTCTTTCTTAAATTTCACCTTAATCTGATCGTAACTTTTACCGTTCACCGTTATACTTCTTAAATAATTTTTTTCTACTGCAGGATCATTAAGTTTTAATGGTAATAGCACAAAATATGCAACAGAATTTACCGAATTAGCAAATTTCAAAGAGTCTTTTTCTGTTTGTGGAACTACCAATCCATTCACTTCTCTCACAAATCCGTGATTAGATAATTGATCTTTAACTTTCCCTAAAGAATCATTAGAAAAAGTGCGTTGATAGAAATAATCACTCTCCTTAAGCTGAATGGTGTAATGAAACTCTCTAAAATCAAAGTCTATCGATTTATCGATTAATTGATCCATCCCATAAAAAGCGATGGATTGATCAACAATTTTATTCGCTTTACGATCAGACGTACAAGACGTAATTCCTAGAAAGACAATTAAAATAATAAAAAAAAAATGTTGTTTTTGCATAGGTTGAAATTAAGGTAGATTTTTAGCTTTTGAAAATTTAATATTACTGTAACGTAATTTTTTAGTTTCGTCTGATTCACTGCCTATTAAATGATTAACTTGCTTATCAATTAATTACCATTACAAAAAATACAAATGAAATTCAGAAGCCTTATTTTAATTCTACTTTTTTGTTCCATCCTCGCGAAAGCGCAAACTTCTCCCCAATTAAACTCTTCTGAAATTTTACAAGGGATTAAGAAGTTAAAAGTTACTGGAAGTGTGTTATATATTGCCGCACATCCTGACGATGAAAACACCAGATTACTTTCTTATTTATCTAAAGAGAAAGGCTACAAAACTGGTTATTTGGCATTAACCAGAGGTGATGGCGGTCAAAATTTGATAGGTAATGAGCAAAGCGAAGATTTAGGTTTGATTAGAACACAAGAGCTTTTAGCTGCTCGCAGAAACGATGGTGCTTTACAATTTTTTACTCGAGCAAACGATTTCGGTTTTTCTAAAACGCCAGAGGAAACCTTTAAGATATGGAATAAAGATTCTATCCTTTCTGATGTGGTTTATATTATTAGAAAGTTTAGACCTGATGTCATCATCACCCGTTTTCCACCTGATGAACGAGCAGGACATGGACATCATGCCGCATCTTCCATTTTAGCACAAGAAGCTTTTGATGCCGCTGCAGATCCCAATAAATTTCCTGAACAGCTAAAAGAGGTACAAGTTTGGCAAGCTAAACACATACTTTGGAACAACTATAATTTTGGTGGAAATGACAACACTTCTAATAATCAATTAAAAATTGATGTGGGAGTTTATAATCCGTTATTAGGTAAAAATTATGGAGAAATTGCAGCAGAAAGTCGTTCTATGCATAAAAGTCAAGGATTTGGCAGTGGCAAACAACGTGGAAGTGCAATTGAATATTTCTCTGCCTGGAAAGGCGACTTACCGAAAGAAGATTTAATGGAAGGAGTAAAAACAGATTGGACAAGATTTGAAGGAACTACAGAAATTCAAAGATTACTTAATAATTTAAAAACCGAATTTAAGCCAGATCAACCAGAAAAAAGTATCCCTAATCTTTTGAGTTTATACAATTTATTTGATGTTCCGAAAACTACTGCTATTTATCGAACCAAAGCAAATGAGGTAAAAGATTTGATTTTAGCTTGCAGTGGAACTTGGTTCGAAGCTTATGCAGAAAAGCCATCCGTTGCCGTAAATACGCCTTATAAAATCAGAGTAGACGCAATCAGTCAAATGAAAAATGTTTCTATAATTATAAAAGAACTAAATAAAAGTGCCGTATTGACCACTAATCAATTACAAACTTTTGATGGGACAATCACCTCTAATGAAATTAGCCAACCTTATTGGTTAGCCGAAAAGCATGAAATTGGTATGTATCATGTTGGTTTACAATCCAACTTATATTTCCCAGAAGGAAAACCTGCCGAAACTTTAAATTTCGTATTTAAACTTGGCGATGTTCAAATACCATACGAGCGTTCAATCGTTTATAAATATACAGATCAGGTTAGAGGAGAGATATATCAACCATTGGCAATTACTCCTCCTGTGACCATTAATCTAGATTCAAAAGCATTTATTTTTAATGGTGCCGAGACCAAAAATATTACGCTCAAGCTGAAAGCTTTCAAAGATGACTCAAAAGGGACTTTAAGTCTAACCTTACCCAAAGGATGGGTAGCTTCTCCATCAACATTTGATTTTGATTTGAAGAAATATGGTGAAGAAACAACCTTAGTTTCCAAAATATCGGCGCAAGCTAATGCAGTTATTGGAGATTTAAAAGCATCTCTTTTATTTGATGGTAAAACCTTCGCCAAAGGCACAAAAATTATCGCTTATGAGCATATACCAACCATTACCTATTTTCCATCGGCGGAAGCCAAGCTGGTAAAACTGGAGTTGAAAACAACTGCTAAAAATATAGGTTATATCATGGGTGCTGGTGATTTAGTACCAGAGATGCTAAAAGAAATCGGTTTAAACGTAAATATGCTTTCTGAAAATGAAATAATGAATGGTGATTTATCTAAATACGATGCAATTATTGCTGGTGTAAGGGCTTATAACGTAAATGATAGGATTAAATTTGAACAACCAAAACTGATGAAATATGTCGAAAACGGCGGCGTTTATTTAGTACAATATAATGTAAACCGACCATTGATGATGGAACAGATTGGGCCATATCCCTTCACCATCAGCAGAGACCGAGTGACCGAAGAAGATGCAACTGTAAACTTTATAAAACCAGAAAGTAAGTCTTTAAATTATCCTAACAAGCTCACCTCAAAAGATTTTGACAATTGGATTCAGGAACGAGGGTTGTATTTCACCACCAATGAGGATAGCCATTATGAAAAGCCTTTGAGCATGAAAGATACGGGAGAAAAAGAATCTGACGGTTCGTTATTGATTACCGATTTTGGCAAAGGAAAATATGTGTATACAGGTTTAGATTTTTTTAGAGAATTACCAGCAGGTGTTCCGGGTGCTTACCGATTGTTGATGAATTTAATTTCAAAGTAATAACTAGAGCTAATTATGATTTTAACTCATGAGATTTAAGATTAGTTATACCGCAAACGCTAGAAAATATGCTTTTAGACACCCTCTAATTAGCGCAGTTCTGATGCAAACTACTTTCTGGATTCTTGCTTTTCTATTGCTAAGCTTCATCTTACACTTCACTTCTTTAGGGTTTAGTGTAGTTTACAAGGTTAAAGTCCCTAGTTCTATCAAGCCAATTATCATCATTTCTTTGTTTTTGGGCTTATTTTATGGCTTTATTTTAGGATTTTCAGATTTTTTCTTCTATCGAAAGTGGTTTAAGGGCAAATCTACTGGCTCTTTAATTTTGCTAAAAAGTATTTTTTATTTTTTTGTGATGATCCTCATGTTCTTCTTTGTAAAAGAAATTATCTGGGAAAGATTTTTATTACCCAACAGCTTTGTAAATACTAATTTTCGACTTCCAGAAAAAGCATGGAATTACTATTTTAAAATGACTTTGGGCTATGTCTTTTTCATGAGTATTGTTATTAGTTTCATCATTCAAGTAAATACAAAGTTCGGTCCTGGAGTATTGATACCGCTTTTATTAGGCCGATATGCAAATCCAAAAGAAGAAGAAAGAGCATTTATTTTTTTGGATTTGAAGTCATCAACCACGCATGCAGAAAAATTAGGCCATGTTAAATACAGCAAACTAATTAGAGACTGTTTTTTAAAAATTAATTATTTATCAGTG
The DNA here is from genome assembly GCA_046597075.1 of Pelobium sp. GTDB lineage: Bacteria > Bacteroidota > Bacteroidia > Sphingobacteriales > Sphingobacteriaceae > Pseudopedobacter. Next base: position 1,694 of record JBKJLB010000133.1, on the reverse strand, counting down.
ACTTTTGGGGCAGAGATTTATCAATATGTAGGTGATGAGGTAGTGTTGAGTTGGCCTACAAAAGGACTAGGTGATACTGCAACTTGCATAGATTTTTACTTTGCCTGTAGAGACGATTTTCAGAAAAGAAAGGCATATTATCTGAAGAAACACGGCGTTTTTCCAGAATTTAAGGCCGGTCTACATTACGGTTTAGTCACCGCAGTAGAAGTAGGAGATGTGAAAAGAGAAATAGCTTTTCATGGAGATCCTTTAAATGTGACTGCTAGAATTCAAGCAAAATGCAATGAATTAGATGCTGATTTGATTATTTCGCAAGATTTAAAAGACAGTGTTAAACGAAAAGAAGATTACATATTTGAATCCCAAGGTTTTGTGCCTTTAAAGGGTAGAAAACAAGAAATTTGCATCTACACGGTTTCAAGAGTTTGATAAGAGAATTTTCGCCTTAATCCTGTGGCGTTATCTTTTGTTTTAATTTTTGAAAAAGGAGATTACTAAAAATCGATATGTTTTTGTTATTGAATCTTATCCTATTTTTTTAAATTAATTGACGAGTTATCACTAATTAATTACTCACTTTTTTTAATCTTCTTGATTATTACCTTAAATTTGGAGCACATATTAAAATCACATGGAAGAGCAATTCGATTATCAAGATTATAACTGGTTATATTATTTAATAGGTTTATTTTTTGGCGCAATAACTGGCTGGGCAGTTGAAGGTCATATCATTATTGGTGCAATTTTGGGCTTATTAACTGGCGGACTTTTCCAGTTCCTGATTAACAAGACCCGTGGAGAAAAGGAAGCATAATCAAGAGCTTCCTCCGTTTATCAAAAGCTGGAGCCAATTTTATATCATCGTAATCTTTTGGCTTGTCTTGCTCATTTTTCTTTTTAACCTCATAACTACACACTTTTCATGAGTGCGATAGACTGGATAGTACTTGGTTGTACCATTTTGTTTATCGTTGTTTACGGTATTTATAAAAGTCGTGGACAAAAAAATATCGACGGCTATCTTTTAGGTGACCGCTCTATGCCTTGGTATAGTGTTGGGCTATCCGTAATGGCTACCCAGGCCAGTGCTATTACTTTTCTATCTGCTCCAGGCCTGGCTTATTCAGACGGCATGCGTTTCGTTCAGTTTTATTTTGGCTTGCCTTTGGCCATGATTATTCTCTGCATCACCTTTGTGCCTATTTATCATAAACTAAAAGTTTACACAGCCTACGAGTTTTTGGAGCAACGTTTCGATTTAAAAACTAGGGCATTAACCGCATTTTTATTCCTGATTCAGCGTGGTCTTTCAACCGGAATTACCATTTATGCACCTTCTATTATTCTCTCAACTATTTTAAATATCAACACTACTTATACCACCTTGTTTATTGGCAGTGTAGTGGTTTTATATACTGTTTATGGAGGTACAAAAGCAGTTTCATATACACAAATGTTGCAAATGAGTATCATTTTTTGCGGGCTTTTTTTAGCAGGATTTATGGTAGTTCAACTACTGCCAAGTAGCGTTGGCTTTACCCGAGCTTTAGACATTGCAGGTAAAATGGGAAAGATGAATGTCATAGATTGGACCTTTGATATGGATAATAGATATACTGTGTGGACAGGTATCATCGGTGGTTTGTTTCTACAATTATCCTATTTCGGGACAGATCAATCACAAGTTGGGC
>JBKJLB010000112.1:0-2689 GCA_046597075.1 Pelobium sp. | reverse complement strand
TTGGATTGTTTTCTGAAGTTTCCATAATATTATATTTTTTTGGTTACTATAAATTATGCAAAAACCCATCCAAAAGAGATTATTGTGATTTTTTTATACATAAAAAATTAGTCTTACCTACCTAAATCGGGTGAATCGCCTGCCTGCCGGACAGGCAGGGATACCGGCCTTCGAGCCTTATGCCTCGAGCAGTATGAGCCGAAAACGGGTAATCGAAAACCACAAAGCAAAGCTCCTTGCCTTGCCAAAACCATCTCTAAATAATTCCCTCCAATAAAAATTCCCTAAAAATATATTTAAACTTATATTCGCAGTCAATAACAAAATACAAGAAATAATGCACAGAACACATACTTGTGGGGAATTGAACCTTTCAAATTTAGGTCAGGAAGTGATATTAAGCGGTTGGGTACAAAAATCGCGTGATTTAGGCGGCACTACTTTTATTGATGTGAGAGACCGCTACGGTTTAACGCAGTTGGTAGTGAATACTGATGATGCTGACGATTTACGTACAAAAGTGAAGGATTTAGGTCGTGAGTTTGTGATAAAAGTAACTGGTACGGTGTTAGAGCGTTCTAACAAAAACCTAAAAATTCCTACTGGCGAGATAGAAATTAAGGTTTCTAATCTGGAGATTTTGAACGTAGCAAAACTGCCTCCGTTTATGATTGAGGATGAAACTGATGGTGGCGATGAGTTACGTATGAAATATCGTTACTTGGATTTACGCCGTAATCCAGTTCGTAATAACTTAATCTTACGTCATAAAATGGCACAAGAAATCCGTAAATATTTAGATGCGGAAGGATTTTTGGAAGTAGAAACTCCTGTTTTGATTAAATCTACTCCAGAAGGTGCTAGAGATTTTGTGGTGCCAAGCCGTATGAATCCAGGTGAATTTTATGCATTGCCACAATCGCCACAAACTTTTAAGCAATTGTTAATGGTTTCGGGTTTCGACCGTTATTTCCAGATAGTAAAATGTTTTAGAGACGAAGATTTAAGAGCCGATCGTCAGCCTGAGTTTACCCAGATTGACTGTGAAATGGCTTTTATTGAGCAAGAAGATATTTTGAACATGTTTGAAGGCTTAACACGCCACATGTTTAAAAACGTGAAAGGTATTGAGTTTGAAGATTTCCCAAGAATGCATTATGCCGATGCGATGCGCTTATACGGTTCTGATAAACCCGATATCCGTTTCGGGATGGAGTTTGTAGAGCTGAACGAAATTGTAAAAGGAGTTGGATTCCCTGTTTTTGACAATGCTGAGTTTGTAGTAGGCATCAACGCTAAAGGAGCAGCATCTTACACCCGTAAGCAATTAGATGAGCTGACAGATTTTATGAAACGTCCGCAAATTGGCGCAACAGGTTTAATCTACATGCGTCATAATGAGGATGGGACTTTAAAATCATCGGTAGATAAATTTTATGATGAAGAGCAACTGAAAAAATGGTCGATAGCTTTTGCTACTGAACCGGGCGATTTAGTATTGGTGTTAGCAGGCGGAAAGGAAAAAGCCCGTAAACAATTGAATGAGCTTCGTTTAGAAATGGGTAACCGTTTAGGCTTACGCGATAAAAATAAATTTGCGCCACTTTGGGTGATAGATTTTCCTTTATTAGAATGGGACGAAGAAACTGAGCGTTACCACGCCATGCACCATCCGTTTACTTCTCCAAAGCCAGAAGATATTGCCATGTTGGATACCAACCCAGGCGAAGTTAGAGCAAACGCTTATGATTTGGTCATCAACGGTACCGAAATTGGCGGAGGTTCTATCCGTATTCACGATAGAAAATTACAATCCATCATGTTTAAACACTTAGGTTTTACGCCTGAGGAAGCACAAAAGCAGTTCGGCTTTTTGTTAGAAGCTTTTGAATATGGTGCACCTCCGCATGGTGGTATTGCCTTCGGTTTTGATCGTTTGGTTTCTATTTTAGCTGGTTTAGATACGATTCGTGATGTGATTGCTTTCCCCAAAAACAACTCGGGACGTGATGTGATGATTGATTCTCCATCCACCATAGATGATAAACAGAAAAAAGAATTGTTTATTGAGACGACAGTTTAAAGTGCGAAGATTTTAAGATACAATTACAAAGATGACTTAAAGCCTGATCAGAAATGATTGGGCTTTTTTTATGAAAATGATACAATATAACTTTTTCAAAATCAATTTACTAATCGCTATATTGTAGTTTATTTTCTTTCGTAATAAACCAAAACAGATGAAAAAATTATTACTTATTTCCTTTTTAGGGATAGCTATCACGGCATCAGCACAAACTGAAGCTTTAAAACAAAAAGTGTCTGACAAGGCTGATGCTCTAGAGCAAAAAGTTATTACATGGCGACGAGATTTTCACCAAAATCCAGAGTTGGGTAATCAAGAAAAAAGAACTGCAGATATTGTAGCCAAACATTTGAAATCATTAGGAATGGAGGTTAAAACCGGGGTAGCCAAAACTGGTGTTGTTGGTATTTTAAAAGGAGGGAAACCTGGTCCAGTTGTAGCTTTAAGGGCTGATATTGATGGTTTACCAGTGGTTGAACGAGTGAATTTGCCTTTTGCATCAAAAGTGAAAGCACAATTTAATGGGCAAGAAGTTGGCGTAATGCATGCCTGCGGACATGATACACATACCGCAATTTTAATGGGCGTAGCAGAATTATTAAC
>JBKJLB010000413.1:0-2717 GCA_046597075.1 Pelobium sp. | reverse complement strand
TAAAGGCACTTCTTTTGAGTAAGAGTTTACCTCTTTTTTCTTCTTCGGACGACCTACAATTACGCCTATGATGAAACCAAAAACAGTAACTATTGCCATCATGAGTAGTTTTGATACTGAAAATTCTTTCCAAAGGATGGTAAAGAACACTTCGTCGGTGTTTTGCATGAAGATGACGGTAATCAACACCGAAAGTATGATGATAACTAATGTTTTAAAACTCATAATTTAAAGACTAAAATTTAAACCAAATTCGAATATCGGGTTTTTTGTGCTGCTTTCATTAGGAATTATGATTTTCCCTGTTAAAACGAAGTTTGGTAAGTAGAATCTCAGTAGATTCATGTCGGTTCTAAGTTCGGCGCCGTAAGATCTTAACCCTTTACCTTTTCCAAGGTTTTCAAAATCGGTAAAGATACCGCCTCTAATCCTTTTAATATATGCTAAAGGGCCTATTTCCCAATCAGGGTAGGCGATTGGGAATCTGTAGTTTAATAAAAGCGTATTGTATAATTTAGAAATAGGAACAAGGTTAGCGAAACCACTTGCTCTTGCAATTTCTATGTTTGCCGCATAAATACCACTCCCTGTTTGCATGTTTAAACTTGATTGGAAACTATGATTTAAGAATAGTCCTGGAAAGTAAAACTGTGATTCAAATGCAAAGTAATTACCATTTCTATTTTTGATGAAAGGTAAATGTTCATAACTTAACTGTAAATTTTGCCCCCATAGTGGCGCTAGATCTCTGGGACTTCTTTGTGAATTTGAACCTAATAATAATTGATATTTTAAGGGGAATTTAACTTTAGATAGAAAATCTTTAGGCTGTAAAGTAAATTGGTATCTGTTGGTATAAGAGCTCTCAATACTTACGCTACTATAAAAGCTTTTGTTTAGCCAATTGGTATAAAAAGGGAGATTAACTTTAAAGGAAGTCTCATTTTCTCTCCATTGAAACGCAACAAATGTGGTATCTGTCCCAATTACTCTTGGTGTATAAGATAAGCGAGCTCTTTTTTCATAATCTATCGACAACTGAGGATAATATTTAAGATAACTAAATCCTGCCCTGTACTCGTTTTTATTGAGCGCATTGTTAAATCGGTAGCCTATGTAAGAAGATAAGGTATTTAGTTTATTGTTAGAAACCAGATCAAAACCAAAATTATTACCATTATTAAATGCGTTACTCTCATAAATTGGTTTGATACTGTGAAAATAAAAAAGGTGGTTAATATCACGGTAAGCCTTACTCTCATATTTTTTAGTTGGAATATCTATAAATACGTTCGAACGATTTTCCTGCGATATGAGCGGTTTAAAATACTCGACGAACAAACTGCTAGCTACGATTGAATTAAAAGCTTTAGGTTTGTTTAAATCAATCGACGAAATTTGGTAGCCTTGCGGTTCATAGTTGTTAAAAAGCAAAGTTCCATCATTGTTTACCGAAGGATTGAATGCTCCAAATTTTGTAAAACTGACTTGACTGATTGTTTTGTCTTTTAAGTCTAAGGCATAGATATTATCAATGCCACTAAAATGAGCCTTAAAAATAATTTTATCCTGATAAAAAATCGGTCGAGCTATAATCTGATGAACTTGAGCAATTAATTGTTCCTGAGTTTCAACTTTACAATCAATCAATAAAATTGTCTTTCCTTGTTCATTAACCGCTGTGACTACAATTTTATCCCCTTTCGAATTATAAGAAGGAAATTGTAATGTGAAATTTTGTGGGTTTGGGTAAGTTTTAATTTCTTCTCCGGTTTCTGTTTCTAGTTCTACCAAGTTAAAAAAACCTTCTGTTGACACTTTAACAGCGATAATTTTTTTTCCGTCTGGCGATAATGATGGGGAGAATAAACGTGTTTTTGAGGTGAGTTGAATATATTTCTTTGTTTTTAGGTCGTATTTACAAATTACGTTGAAAGAGCGTTGATCAAATCTAGGGTCGCTTCTATATTCATCCCAAACAACCTTATCGGCTGCATAACTTAAATTTGGTTCGGTTTGATATCCAATTTTAACTAAGCTTTCTTCTTCTCCGTTTTTAATTAAAATAATTGCGGGAGTTTTAGCTTTCGAATCTTTAATACAAATGATACTGCCATCTGTTGTTGAAAAGGGGAGTAGATAACTGGTAGGTATTTTTAATTGTTTTGAGTTTAAGATTTCGTAATCCTCAGTTTCTGAATTAGTTAGCTGGTTAATCCACAAAGAGTCCATTTCACTCATCGTATTTAAATAAAGCTGACGAGTTCCTGTACCGCTAAATTTCTTTAATGACGAACTAAAATTATAAGGGCGGATAGGAAGTTGATGAATTCTTTCTAAAACATCATCAAGAATTTTTGGTCCGCCATCTCTTCTTATTTTAGTAGTCATAAAATATCCCAAAGGATAGTAACCTGGAGTATAATTTTTGAGAGAGCCAAAATAATTTTTAGAATAGCTAAACTGATTTTTAGACAATTCATTCGCTCTTAAAACCATCTCAAAAGAAGGCTGTCTTCCTCTGCCCGCATTGGTCAGGGCTGTCTCAATTCCAACGGCGTCTCCTTCAAAAAACCATGGTGGTAAATTGATGCCAAAAAGTGCAAGTTTTAACTCTTCAAAAAATGGTGCGCTTAGATTTGGAGATAGCTTATCAAACTGTACCACATGTCGCATCTCATGAACGGCCAAACTATTTAACCAATCTTGCGAGTCAA
>JBKJLB010000400.1:0-2836 GCA_046597075.1 Pelobium sp. | reverse complement strand
GTAAAAGGCCCTCCATGGTTTTTTAATTGAGCAGTGTACATCAGATTTCTTAACTCCTCTTCATTCATTGGAGCTGAGATAATCATGTTTGGAATGCATCTAAAAAAAGCTATATCATAAGCGCCATGGTGGGTTGGGGCATCTGCACCTGCAATTCCTGCTCTATCTAAACAAAATACAACAGGCAGCTTCTGTATGGCTACATCATGCACTACCTGGTCAAATGCCCTTTGCATAAAGCTCGAATAGATATTGCAGTAAGGAATTAAACCCTGAGTGGCTAAACCAGCAGAAAATGTAACTGCATGCTGTTCGGCAATGCCCACATCAAATGCCCTATTTGGCATTGCCCTCATCATAATATTTAAGGAACAACCCGAAGGCATTGCTGGGGTAACACCCATTATTTTGTCGTTCTGCTCGGCCAACTCCACCATCGTATGTCCAAAAACATCTTGATATTTTGGTGGTTGAGGCTTCTCAGAAACTGATTTTTTAATTTCCCCGGTGATTTTATCAAACAAGCCTGGCGCATGCCATTTCGTTTGATCTTTTTCTGCCAATGCAAAACCCTTACCTTTTACAGTAACGCAATGCAGTAATTTAGGCCCTGGAATATGTTTTAAATCTTCAAGGACTTTCACCAAGTGATTTACATCGTGACCATCAATTGGGCCAAAATATCTAAATTTTAAAGACTCAAAAAGGTTACTTTTCTTTAAAATAGTTCCTTTTATACTTTTTTCAATTTTCTTAACAATTTCATGTGCATTAGGGCCTAATTCTGAAATTTTACTCAAAACTGCCGAAACATCATCTCTGAAGCGATTGTAAGATTTACTGGTACTGATATCTGTTAGGTATTCTTTTAATGCGCCAACATTGGGATCAATCGACATGCAATTGTCATTCAATATCACTAAAAGATTAGAGTTTTCAATTCCAGCATGGTTTAAAGCCTCGAAAGCCATTCCTGCAGTCATTGCTCCATCACCAATCACGGCTACATGTTGACGATCTGTTTCTCCCTTATAATGCGAAGCTACAGCCATCCCTAAGGCAGCTGATATGGAAGTAGAAGAGTGACCAACGCCAAAAGTGTCATATTCACTTTCTGTTCTTTTAGGAAAACCACTTATTCCCTTATAAATTCTATTGGTATGGAAAATATTACGTCTTCCGGTTAAGATTTTATGACCATAAGCCTGATGACCAACGTCCCAAACTAGCTGATCATATGGAGTGTTTAAGACATAATGCAAAGCAACAGTCAGCTCAACAACTCCTAAGTTTGCTGCAAAATGTCCGCCGTTAACAGACACCACATCAATAATATATTGCCTCAACTCTTTACAAATCGATTCTAGGTCCTCTTCTTTAAATTTCTTTAAATCAGAAGGAAGGTTGATTTGTGATAAGAGTTGCCCCGCCTGTACTTCCATTTTACGTTTAGGATAATTTTGTTACAAAGTAATATAATCTTTATTAAATATCATGACAAATCAATTAAAATAATGTTTTGACTTTATTCGCTAATCAAGCTATTTTATTTTAATTATTAAAATTTCTTAGTCCTCAATAAGGCTGTTTGTTTATACTTGATTGTGTGTTGAGCATACTGCTTAGCCTCTCCAGATTACTATAAATGATTATTTATTTACGAATTATAAGCGTTTAGGTTTCCCAAAAAAGAAATAAATAATAGCACCAACTAAGGGGATTAAAACCACAACAATAATCCAGATTATTTTTTTATTATTATCTAGACTTCGATTCTCGAAAATGTCTTTTATAGCTAAAAGACTAACCAGTAATGGGAATAAAAACAATCCCATTAAAACTATTTTACTCATTCTATTTAATTGAAATTATCAGCCGTTTCTACGTTTTCCTGTTGGTAACGTTCTCCGATTTGCTGTCTCCACATGGCATAATATAAGCCTTTTTCATCAATTAATTGTTGATGCTTACCCTGTTCTACGATATTACCTTTTTCTAAAACAAGAATTCTATCTGCATGCATAATGGTAGACAAACGGTGTGCAATTAAAATGGTAATCCTGTCTGATTGGTCAGATACATTTCTTATGGTATGTGTTATTTCTTCTTCGGTAATGGAATCTAGTGAAGATGTAGCCTCGTCAAAAACCAAAATATTTGGCTTCCTCAATAAAGACCTTGCAATAGATAATCTTTGTTTTTCTCCTCCAGAAACTTTTACGCCACCCTCACCAATTATGGTATCTAGGCCATGCTCTGCTCTTGAAAGTAGGGTATCACATGCCGCCCTTTTCAATACCTCCATACATTCTTCATCTGTTGCACTTGGTCTAACAAATAATAAATTCTCACGGATGGTTCCAGAGAAAAGCTGTGTATCTTGAGTGACAAAGCCTATTTTTTCTCTCAAATCATCTAAATCAATTTTCAAGCTGTCTACCTGATTGTATTTAATCTTACCAAAAATAGGATGATATAATCCAACCAAAAGTTTAACTAAAGTGGTTTTTCCAGAACCTGAAGGACCTACAAAAGCAATTGTCTCTCCATGGTTCACTTTAAAACTAATTCCATTTAAAGCATTTCTATTGGCTGTTAAATGCTTAAAGCTCACTTCTTCGAAAACCAATTCTTTAATGACACCTGTTGCAACAGGATTTTCTGGTTTCACTTCAACAGGGGTGCTCAAAATAGTTTGGAAATTATTTAAAGACGCTTCTGCTTCTCGATAGGTTAAAATGATATTTCCGAACTCCTGCAAAGGACCAAATAAGAAAAACGAGTAGAATAAAAATGTAAAGTACTGCCCCGGTGAGATGTTGTTTTGGAAAATCAA
>JBKJLB010000355.1:0-4069 GCA_046597075.1 Pelobium sp. | reverse complement strand
TTGATTGACCTTCCTGTAAATAATTTCACATTGGTGGCTATGTGTGGTATTTTAAGCGGCGTAATGTATGCTCCATTAACAGGTATTTTTTTAATCGCCGAGGTTACTGGTGGTTATGAATTGATTATTCCGCTAATGTTGGTTTCTACCTCTTCTTATGCCATTGCTAAAATATTCGAGCCATATTCTATGGATGTGAAACATTTAGTTGCTGGTAAAAAGATATTTACAGAAGATTATGACCAAAATATACTAAGCATGATTAAATTTCATGAGATTGTTGATACAGGTTATGATGTAATTTATTCGGATAGTAACTTAAGTGAATTATTAGACGTTATACGTCAGTCTACCAAAAACATTATTGTTTGTAAAGATCGACAAGAAAAATATCAAGGATTTATTATTTTTGATAAAGTACGAAAAGTGCTTTTAGATCCTGAATTACAACAAAAATTGACAGTAAAAGAATTGATTTCTAAGACTAAATATCAGGTAAATGTAGATGACCAAATTGATAGCATCATTAATAAATTTGAAGAAACAGATTTATGGTACATGCCTGCTTTTGAAAACGGAAAATTTGTTGGTTTTATCTCTAAAACCAGATTATTAAGTTCCTACCGTAATAAATTAAAATTAACATTAAGCTAATGCCAAATAAAGAAGAAATTGCTATCGCTTACCAAAAAATACAACAATCAATTGTAGATGGTTTGACAGGATTGGATGGCGAGGCATTATTTGAGGAAGAAAATTGGGAACGACCAGGTGGTGGTGGTGGCAGAAGTAAAGTGATTCAGAATGGTAACTTGATAGAAAAAGGAGGTGTTAACTTCTCCGCTGTTGAAGGTAAATTACCAGAAGCTATAAAAAAAGCTTTTAAAACCGATAAAGAAGATTTTTTTGCTACAGGAGTTTCTATTGTCTTACACCCACATAATCCTTGGGTGCCTATTATTCACATGAACATACGCTATTTCGAAATGCAAACCGGTGACAGTACAATGCAATGGTTTGGTGGTGGGATTGATGTGACACCACATTATGTCGTAGAGAAGGATGCAAAATTCTTTCATCAGCATTTGAAGAGCACTTGTGATCAGTTTAATAAAGACTTCTATCCAAAATTTAAGAAATGGGCTGATGATTATTTTTTCATCAAACACCGACAAGAAACAAGGGGAATTGGCGGTATTTTTTATGATAGACTTACACCAACAAACACTGATTTAAGTTGGGAAGCTATTTTTGACTTCTCCAAAGCTATAGGTAATTCCTTTGTTCCCATTTATACCGAAATAATTAAAGAGGGCAGAGAAAAACATTTTACATTAGAAGAGAAGCAGTGGCAATTACAACGTAGAAGCCGTTATGCCGAATTTAATTTAGTGTACGACTCAGGTACTAAGTTTGGTTTAGAAACCGATGGTCGGATAGAATCTATACTCATGAGTATGCCACCCATGGCGTCTTGGGTTTACGATTACAAGGCTTTACCCGATAGCAATGAAGCAAAAACACTTTCCTTATTGAAAAAAGGTATTGATTGGGTTTGAAAATAAATTGGTTACTTTTATACTAATTCAAATGGTATGGAGCAAGATATACGCTGGCAGCAAAGATTTTCTAATTTCAAAAAAGCATTAATTAAGCTTGATGAAGCTATTATTTATTTAGAAATTGAATCAGACGATAAATTATTAAATGAAATTTTGAAAGAAGGTTTAATACAAAGATTTGAATACACCCATGAGTTAGCTTGGAATTTAATGAAAGATTATGCCGAGTATCAAGGTAACTTTACAGTAGCAGGCTCAAGGGATGCCAGTAGAGAAGCCTTTGTAATGGGTTTAATTATTAACGGAGATGTTTGGGTGGACATGATTAAAAGTAGAAATCAAACCTCACACACCTATAATGAAAGTACTGTATTAGAAATTTCTAAAAAGATTAAATCAGAATATCAAGAAGCATTTTATCAATTAAAAGAAAAGATGGAAAGCCTTTTGACGCATTAAAGTTATAAATATGTTTGGTCTAAAAGAAAATGATGTAGAATCTATTCAAAATGTGTTCTCAAAGTTTGAAGACGTAGAAAAGGTAGTTTTATACGGTTCAAGGGCTAAAGGAAATTATCGCCCTGCTTCTGATATCGACTTAACTATTTTTGGGCACTTAGATTTGAACGCTCTGCATAAAATTGAATGGGAAATCGACGATTTATTATTGCCCTATAAAATTGATTTATCTCTTCATCATCAAATTTCAAATCCCTATTTACTAGAACATATTGATAGGATTGGAGTTGATTTTTATAGTCCCGTTTTAAAATAAATAAACTTTTTTATTTTAGATCTCTTGTGCCTAAGCCAGATAGCAGCGGCATCTTCCCTGATTTTTTTCAGGGAGATACAGAGAATAGCTGGGGCTGCAGCCTCCTAAGAATGTAAGGCTGCTCACTTTCTCAAACATGTGAAAAAAACCTAAATTTTAGCTTAAAATTTTCTTTTCAAACGGTGTCAATTAGCTTGAATTTGTTAACTTCGCGATACACTTTCTATTAGGTGAAATCCAAGCATTGATTAAATTAAATTATGGCTGAAGAAAACGATCAGAACGAAGCACAACACGACAAAATCATCAAAATTAATATAGAGGACGAAATGAAATCGGCATACATCGATTATTCGATGTCTGTAATTGTTTCAAGAGCTTTACCAGATGTAAGAGACGGCTTAAAACCCGTACACAGAAGGGTTTTATACGGAATGTTGGATTTAGGTTTAGCTAGTAATAAACCTTATAAAAAATCGGCCCGTATTGTAGGTGAGGTTTTAGGTAAGTACCACCCACATGGTGATAGTTCAGTTTACGATACCATGGTACGTATGGCACAACCTTGGAGTTTGCGATATCCCTTGGTAGATGGACAAGGTAACTTTGGCTCTATTGATGGTGATTCACCGGCAGCAATGCGTTATACGGAAGCTCGTTTTAAGAGAATGGCTGAAGAAATGTTGGCAGACATTAATAAAGATACAATAGATTACCGTTTAAATTTTGATGATTCTTTACAAGAACCAACCGTTCTGCCATCAAAATTTCCTAATCTTTTAGTAAACGGAGGGTCGGGTATTGCAGTAGGAATGGCCACTAATATGGCTCCGCATAACTTAACAGAATGTATTGATGGTATTTTTGCCTATATAGATAATAACGATATCGACATTGCGGGGTTGATGCAGTTTGTGAAAGCACCTGATTTTCCAACTGGTGGAATCATCTATGGTTATGAAGGTGTTAAAGATGCTTTCGAAACTGGTAGAGGTCGAATAGTGATGCGTGGTGTTGCAGAAATTGAGACTTTACCTAATGACAGGGAGCGAATTATTGTGAACGAAATACCTTATCAGGTAAACAAAGCCATGATGATTGAGCGTACTGCCGAGCTGGTAAACGAAAAGAAAATTGAGGGAATATCTGAAATAAGAGATGAATCAGATAGAGATGGGATGCGTGTGGTTTATGAAATTAAGCGTGATGCCAATGCGGCCATCGTTTTAAACAATCTTTATAAATACACTGCTTTACAAACTTCATTTAGTGTAAACAACATTGCTTTGGTTAAAGGTAGGCCAATGATGTTGAACCTTAAAGATTTAATTCGTCATTTTGTGGATCACCGTCATGAGGTTGTAGTGCGTAGAACCAAGTTTGAACTTGCAGAAGCTGAAAAAAGAGCGCATATTCTTGAAGGTTTATTAATTGCTTTAGACCATTTAGATGAAGTTATCAAATTAATCAGAGCCTCTCAAACTCCAGATGAAGCTAGAGAAGGATTGATAGCTCAATTTGGATTATCAGATATCCAAGCGAGAGCAATTTTGGATATGACGCTTCGTCGTTTAACAGGACTAGAGCGTGATAAGATCAAGGAAGAATTCGCCGAATTGATGAAAACCATCGAATATTTAAATTCAATTTTAAACGATGAGGTTTTAAGAATGCAAATCATCAAAGATGAATTGCAAGAAATGAGAGATAAGTATGGTGACGAGCGTAGAAC
>JBKJLB010000279.1:0-3047 GCA_046597075.1 Pelobium sp. | reverse complement strand
GTCTATGTTCTCTAAAAAAAGCAACGCCTCTAAAACAGCATTAATTTGGCTTTGTCAAAATGCAAACATCAAACTAGTTGATTGTCAAATATATACTGAACATTTAGAAAGCTTGGGAGCTAAATTAATTCTGAGAGAAGAATTTTTAAATTATTTAAAAAATTAATAGTGTAAGAATTTCATTAATCGTACAATGCTAATTCTCATCATTTGTTATTAAAAGTGACTCCCCAACGGAAGTCACTTTTAGCTTAAATTAAAACAAATTAAAATCCGTCGGCTTTAATTTCTTTCTCTGTAACCTCGCCATACTTTCCTACAATTGACTTTATATCCGAAGCTTTACCAACGAATAGAAATTGTAGGTTATTTGCAGGGAAGTACTTTTCAATAATTTCTTTGCCTTTCTCTGATGTTAAACCTTCCACATTAGCTTGAAAATTATTGATAAAAGATTCATCGAAACCATACCAAAACATTTGCGTAAGCAAACCAGCTAACTGAGCCGAGGTTTCATAATCAGGAGGGAATTGACCTTTTACATAGTTTTTAGCTGATATTAAAGTTTCATCATCTATACCTTTCTCCTTAATTTTCTTTAAAACTTCTAAGGTCTTATCAATAGTTGGTTCTGTAGTTTTTGTAGCTGTAAAAGTAGATACATAAAAAGTTCCTGCATTTTTTAGCGGCGCAAAAGCACTTCTAGCTCCATAAGTTAAGCCCGAGTTTACACGTAATTCGTCATTTAACCACGAGGTGAATCTGCCGCCTAATACGGTATTAATAACTTGTATAGCTACATAATCTGGATTATCTCTGCTGATTCCATTACCACCAATAAACATGGTTGTTTCGCGGGCATCCTCTTTATTTACTAGTAAAACTCTTGCTTTATTTGGCAAAGGTTCTGGTGCCGAAACTTTCATACTGTTTTCATTTCCCTTCTTCCAATCTCCTAATAATTTAGAGATTTTATCTTTCATCGCTTTTGAATTAAAATCACCAACGATGGCTATTGCCGAACCATTTGGGATATAATTTTGGTCATAAAAAGCTTTCAAATCTGCTGTAGAAATATTTTTTACAGTACTTGGCTTACCAGAAGCTGGATTTGCATAAGGATGATTACCGTAGATAAATTTATCCCAATAATTTCCCATCACATTTCTTGGACTTTCCTTTGCTCGCTCTAACTGCTGCAATCCTCTCTCCTTTTCTTTCTCAAATTCCTCTTTATTGAAAGTTGGATATAATAAAACTTCTCTAATGATAGGTAAAACTTTATCCTGATCTGCTTTGGCAAACTTGGCAGATATACCAGCTGATTCTTTGCTGGCAAAAGTACTTAAAGAGGCCCCTAAAAAATCCAGTTGTTCTTCAATTTGTGATTTGGTATAGCTTTTTGTACCGTAATTTAAACCATCAGCAGTAAAAGAGGCTAAGCCGTTTTTATCTCCGTCGTAAATTGCACCAGCAGGAATGACCGCAGAAATACTTATGGTTGGCACTTCATGCTGCTCCATTAAATAAATGATTAATCCATTTTTGAGCGTAAACTTTTCATAAGCCGGCACTTTAAAGGCAGCCTGGGCATTTGATTTATGTTGGGATGCAACTACAATTAAAGTAGTCAACATCAAAATTGATAATATTTTCTTCATTTTCTTTTAGATATGAGTATTGAGAACCTTTAAACTTTCTATTATACGCTTATTACCTTTTGCTTTTCAATTTAAACTTTTTACTACTCCTCCACATTTGCTTTCAAAATTCCCACAGTTCTGTTAGACTTTTTGAAATATTCGTTAGCTACTCTTTTTACATCATCCAAGCTTACTTTGGCATATTCATCGGGTGCAGTAAACATCTTTTTATAATCACCAAAGAAAAGTTCGTAAGTTCCCAGGCTGTTTGATTTACCATCTATAGTTTCAATAGAACGATAAAATTCCATTAGCTTTTGGTTCTTTATTTTTTGCAGTTCCTTTTCAGTAATTCCGTCTTTTACAATCTTATTTAAATCAGCATAAACTGCATTTTCTATAGAGTCTGTTGATACTCCTTTATTAGCCGTTACATAAATCTGAAATAAAGTTGGGTCAAAACTTTCACCATATCCAGAAAAAACGTTGGTAGCCAACTGCTTGTCGTCAACCAAAGATGAATACAATCTTGAAGAATTTCCACTAGTTAAAATAGAGTTCAAAATATCCAAGGCGTAGTAATCTTTGTCTTTAGAGTTTGGCACATGGTAAGCAATCATCATATAAGGAGAGCTTACCTGCTTCTGAACCGTTATTCTTCTTTCACCTGTTTGTTTTGGCTCTACTAAGTGTACCGCAGGACCCGGTTTTTGAGCAGGAATTGGTGCCATGTACTTTTCTGCTAAACGCTTAACTTCATCTAACTTTACATTTCCAGATACTACTACTGTACAATTATTAGGTGCATAATAAGTTTTAAAATAATATTCTAAATCTTCCTTTGACCAATTTTTAATGTCTTCTTCGTATCCAATTACACTCCAACCATAAGGATGTTCTACATAAGCCGTTGCACTTACCATTTCGCCTAAAGTTCTCCATGGAGAATTCTCTAAACCTGTGCTACGTTCAGATAACACTACTTCTCTTTCAGATTGAACATATTTTGGATCGATAGCCAGGTTTTCTATCCGATCAGATTCTAAGTCAAAAATAGTCTCTAAAGCATTTGCAGGAAACCAATCTGTATAAACAGTAACATTTTCGGTCGTGTAGGCATTGTTTGCGCCACCATTATACTCCATGGTTCTATCAAACATTTTGGGACCATATTTTTTGGCGCCGTTAAACATCATGTGTTCAAAAAAATGTGAGAGCCCAGTAATTCCAGGATGCTCATTTCTAGAACCTACGCTGTAAAACAAATACATGTTAGCATTTGGTATAGAATTATCTTCTAGAACCAAAAACTTCATCCCATTTTTAAGAGTGAAGGTTTTTACATCATCCACTTTATGCCCAAAATAAAGTGGATGATGTAAAAAACTTCATCCCATTTTTAAG
>JBKJLB010000169.1:0-3708 GCA_046597075.1 Pelobium sp. | reverse complement strand
GAAAAAGCTCAAATTGATTTTATAATTAGAGATTTTGAGGATGAGAAATTAAAGTCTCATGAAGATGTATTGAAAAACATCACGAATGAGCTGCTGAAAAACTATCCGAATGCTACTGCTGAATTTAAGGTTACGGAGCAATATCGTAACATGAGAAAAGTAATTGCACAGCATCCACAAATAAGTGAGTATGCCTTAAAGGCGATTGAAAGAGCCGGAATTGAACCTAAGAAAAGGAGTATTAGAGGCGGAACAGACGGTTCTAGATTATCATTTATGGGTTTACCTTGCCCTAATATTTTTGCTGGTGAACATGCTTTTCATGGGAAACAAGAATGGGTTTCAGTGCAGGACATGGAAGCTGCCGTAAGAACCATTGTAAATTTAGCGATGATTTGGGAGGAGGAATCAATTTGAAAATTGAGCGATTTGAAAATTTGATGATTTTGAAGCGAATTAAACTGCAAATGATTGAGTAAAATAAACCTTGGCGATTGGCAGCTTTTTTGGATTTTTCCAAAAAACTAAAACTGAGCAAAGGACTGGCGGGAATAAATAATGGTGGAGTAGCTTTTCTAGTATTTATACTTTTTCCAAAGATTTTTAAGGTGCTCACGGATTTTATTTTCGGCGCTATTATTTTGGGGTTCATATAATTTTGTACCGCTCAACTGCTCAGGAAAAAACTCCTGATCAGTAAAGTTATTCTCGAAAGCGTGTGCGTATTTGTAATTTTTGCCATAGTCCATGTTTTTCATCAGCTTAGTTGGCGCATTACGAAGATGCAGTGGAACTGGCAAATCACCAGTTTGTTTGACTAAAGATTGCGCTTTACTAATGGCCTCGTAAGCGGCATTACTTTTTGCCGATGACGCCATATAAGTTACTGCTTGTGAAAGGATTATCCGAGACTCGGGCCAACCAATTACGTTAACCGCTTGGAAACAATTATTCGCCAATAACAGTGCATTAGGGTTGGCATTCCCAATATCTTCAGAAGCTAAAATCAATAATCTTCGGGCAATAAATTTGGGATCTTCACCTCCTTCAATCATTCTGGCGAGCCAGTAAACGGCCGCATTAGGATCGCTTCCGCGGATAGACTTGATAAAAGCCGAAATGATATCGTAATGTTGCTCTCCCGTTTTATCGTACAAAGCCATATTCTGCTGAACGTTCTTCAGCACAAAATCATTGGTAATTTCTACTTTTTTAACATTTGATGCATTAATTAAGAGCTCGAGGATATTTAATAATTTCCTGCCGTCACCGCCAGATAACCGCAATAAAGCTTCTGTTTCTTTTAAATGAATTGATTTTTCTTTTAAAACTTCATCATTTTTTAAAGCTCTTTGAAGCATGTCTATTAACTCTTCTTCGCTCAAGTTTTGCAAAACATAAACTTGGCAACGAGAAAGTAAAGCCGAAATAACTTCGAAAGATGGATTTTCGGTTGTGGCACCAATTAAGGTTACCAAGCCACGCTCAACAGCACCCAATAAAGAATCTTGTTGAGATTTTGAGAAACGATGGATTTCATCAATAAACAAAACTGGAACAATACCACCCTTTTTGTACTGTTCGGCCTTTTCAATGGTTTCACGAACATCCTTAACTCCAGAATTAATCGCACTTAAAGCGAAAAATGGGCGGTCTAAACTTTTAGAAATAATGAAAGCTAAAGTGGTTTTACCCACACCCGGAGGACACCAAAAAATCATTGATGGAATTCTTCCACCTTCAATTGCTTTACGTAAAACGGCCCCTTCACCAACTAAATGTTGCTGACCAGTATATTCGTCCAATGAGTTTGGACGCATTCTTTCTGCTAATGGATCTGATAAAGCCATTTTTTTTTGCTTTTGGAATTAGAAAGTTAGCTCTCTTCTGATGATTTTTGGTCGAGTTGGGTTAACTTTTGTTTGAATTTGATTTAAAACCGATGGATTTGGGTCCTGAATATAGAGCTCTACCAAGTACGTTTTATCCTTTACAAAAGCGGTATCTGGCTTAAAAGAAACTGATTTTCTATTAATGAAATAGGCCCCATAAATAGGTCTTTGCAGTTCTTGTAAGTCTTCATCAACTTTTTCATAAACAGAAAAATAATGTTGCCAATCTTGGTTACTTAAAGAATCTTTTTTAAGTTCTTCTAAAATATATGGGTTAAAACCCGAAAATTCAACAGCACTAGAATCAGCGCTAATTTTTAAGTCTATTACCGCCTCTAACTGATTATTAGATTTTGGTTGGCAAGCGGAGAGCAAAATTAAAAATAAGGGCAGTACAAAAAGAGTTTTTTGGACTCTCAAAATGTAAATTACTTTTTTTTCAATAGTCATAATTATATGGCTAGCTATTTACTCGGCCAGCAAATCATTCATGAGTTTATCAAACTCATTTACAAATTCTTCGTAATACTTTCCAGTACCAGGGCCACTAAAACCTGTATGAATTTTCCGAACATCCCCTTTTTTATCAATCACAATCATAGTTGGGAACGCAATTAATTTATTCAACATCGGTAAACTTTTAGCTGCGTCTGCTTTATCATTAGTATATCCGGTGATTAATAATGGATATTTAATGTCAAACCTGCTTTTTAGACGATCAATATTTTTCTTTGATTTTTCGAAATCTGTGGTTCTTTCGTATGCCAACCCAACAATCTCAATTCCTCTGGCTTTATTTTGGTCATAAAACTTTGTTAAAAAGGCAGTTTCGTCCATGCAATTTGGGCACCACGAACCTAGCATTTGCACAATAACCACTTTGTTTTTAAATCTGGCATCATCTAATGAGACCATCTTATGCTCTAAATCAGGAAAGGAAAAATTAATTTTCTTGGCTCCATCTTTTAAAAACATTAATCCATAAGCATCTGGTAATTTAGCTTGCTCGTCTTTTTTGCCAGTAAAAGTATCAATTGAAGAAAAACCTGAATAAAATTTACCGTTGGTTATTGCGCTATCTCCAACTATTTTAGCCGTAAAAAGAAATGCATGCGACCCGTCAAATGTAGAAAGTGAAAGTTGATTACCTTCTATAATACCTTCTAAGAATCGATAATCCCCAGTTGGGGTTAAAAAAGTTCCAGTAACTTTTGATTTATTTTGCACAAATTCTCCAACTGCAACTGTTGTATCGGTACCATCACCACTAATAAACGTTGCAGACCATCTTCCGGAAACATTTGCTACCGGTTGAGCTACTTGCTCTTTGATACGCCAATTAGCATTGGCTTGTGCGTAAAAAGTCATATTGGCATCTTTATCTGCCAAATGCTTTGTCCAAACGCCGTCTATTT
The DNA here is from genome assembly GCA_046597075.1 of Pelobium sp. GTDB lineage: Bacteria > Bacteroidota > Bacteroidia > Sphingobacteriales > Sphingobacteriaceae > Pseudopedobacter. The sequence continues at coordinate 401 of JBKJLB010000169.1, read as the reverse complement.
TTCCATCTATTAAAACTCCATTAATTTCAGAGTCGAATAAAGGCATTTGAATATGAATGGAATCTCCGTTTCTGGTAATTTCATCAACTTGAAAACGTTCAGAGCTGTTTACAATAACTAAACTTAGTTTTCCTAAACTGTCTTTAACCTCAAAATTGAATGGAATTTCGGCCCCTGATTCTGTAATCAATGCGCCACGCCAAACGCCCGTACTAAATTTTGTACTTGGTTTATCACAGGCAAAAAAAAGAATCCCGCAAAAAAATAATAGACAGAAAGTATAGATTAAATTTTTCATGCCTTAAATATTCAAAAATAATACCGAATTACTTCAATATCTCTCTAGAAATGACAACTCTTTGAATTTCGGAAGTCCCTTCATAAATCTGAGTGATTTTTGC
>JBKJLB010000138.1:0-3125 GCA_046597075.1 Pelobium sp. | reverse complement strand
CCCTATTTTTATCCCGATTCCTCCATAAAAATAGCTTCCCCTGTAAGGTGAGTTTAAATTATCTTTTGAAGGTTGAATTATATAACCATACTCTAGGCGAGCACTACCCTCAAAATCAAAGTGTTTACCTAAAGTTCTTCGAATGGTATAGTTAGGACCTACACGTAATAATGAGTTTTTATTAGGGCTGTTTTGGTTAGTCAATACAATCCAATCTGGGCTATAAGTTGCTGTAAGCGACCAAATATTTCCGGTATTTCCTTCCGTTTTTTTACCTTTTTCGACTCGTCTATCTAAATTACTATACCATCGTGTTTCTAAATTAAAGTATGGATATACGATGTAGCCTTTAGAGAAACTTTCAGAACGATAATTATAGGGCTCAAAATTTACACTTGTTTTTAAACTTAATTTTCGAGCTAAACGAATTTCGTTATTTAAAGAAAAGTTGAGGTAATTTATCTGAGCGCTTACAATATTGTATTCAAGCTCCGTTTTACTTTCTTGCGCATTTGCTTGATGATAAACCATAAATAAATAGTAGAAGATTAATATTTTTTTCATTAGATAAGATTTTATAAAATAAATCTAACTGAAAAAGTATTAGCTAAAATAAATTTAACATTCCTTAACTTCCTATTCTATATGGTTTGCTTAAGCTTGTCATTAAATAAATCAATCTTACTTTGCTTTTCAAAATAAAGTCACTTATTAATAATTTAGAATTTCTACCTTTATTTTATATTTGATTCATCTCAGAATTATAAACCAAATTCACATTACAATGAAAAAATATTTTTTGCTAGCTACCCTATGGCTCAGTTTTGTTGTTATTGCCAATGCACAAGAGCTGCTTTCTCCTAATGGGAAATTAAGTATGAATTTTGCTCTACAGGCAGATGGAACACCTGTTTATTCTCTTAAATTTAAAGGCAAAGATGTGATTAAGACCAGTAAATTGGGACTTGAGCTAAAGAATGACACCATATCTTTATTAAATGATTTTACAATAGGAGAAACGAAAACGATTGCGTTCAACGAGAGTTGGAATCCTGTTTGGGGAGAAGTAAAGACTATCCAAAATAATTATAATGAATTGGCAGTCACGCTTAATCAAAAATCTACCAAAAGGCATATTATTATCAGATTTAGATTATTTAATGATGGTTTAGGCTTCAGGTATGAATTTCCAGAGCAAAAAAATCTGACATACTTTATAATTAAAGAAGAAAAAACACAATTTGCCTTAACAGGTGATCATACAGCTTACTGGATTCCGGGTGATTATGATACCCAGGAATATGATTTTACAACCTCAAAACTATCAGAAATTAGAGGATTAATGACAAAATCAATCACTGCAAACGTATCCCAAACCTCTTTTTCGCCAACAGGCGTACAAACATCTTTAATGATGAAAACTTTGGATGGTTTATACATCAATTTACATGAAGCAGCTCTCAACAATTATGCTTGTATGCACTTGAATTTAGATGATAAAAATATGGTTTTCGAGTCATGGCTTACGCCCGATGCTGTTGGAGATAAAGGCTACATTCAAGCACCTAGCACTACACCTTGGCGCACCGTTATGGTGAGTGATGATGCCAGGGATATTGTTGCTTCTAAAATGATTTACAACTTAAATGACCCTAGCAAAATCAAAGATGTTTCTTGGATAAAACCTGTAAAATATGTAGGCGTTTGGTGGGAAATGATTACCGGAAAAAGCTCATGGTCATACACTAATGATTATCCGTCTATACAATTAGGCATTACAGATTTTAAGAAGGCAAAACCAAACGGAACGCATGGTGCAACTACCGCAAACGTCAAAAAATACATTGATTTTGCAGCGGATAATGGCTTTGATGGCGTTTTAGTAGAGGGTTGGAATGTTGGTTGGGAGGATTGGTTTGGACACAATAAGGAAAAGGTTTTTGATTTTGTAACGCCTTACCCTGATTTTAGCTTAACAGAAATTAGAGATTACGCAAAATCTAAAAACGTAAAAATGATTATGCACCACGAAACTTCTGGCGCTACCAGAAATTACGAACGCCACCTAGATACAGCATATCAATTTATGAAAGATAACGGTTATGATGCTGTTAAAAGTGGCTATGTGGGCAACATTGTTCCTCGCGGAGAAAATCATTACAGCCAACCTATTATTAATCATTACCAATATGCGATAGAAAAAGCTGCAGAATATAAAGTGATGGTGAATGCGCATGAAGCAGTTAGACCTACAGGGATTGCCCGTACCTATCCAAACTTAATAGGAAATGAATCGGCGAGAGGAACAGAATATCAAGCTTTTGGTGGCTCAAAACCCAACCATGTTACGCTGTTGCCTTTTACGCGTTTACTAGGCGGACCAATGGATTATACGCCAGGTATTTTTGAAATGGATATGAGCAAGTTAAATCCTGATAATAATTCACATTTAAATGCAACGTTGGCTAATCAATTGGCATTGTACTTAACCATGTATAGCCCTTTACAAATGGCAGCAGATTTACCTGAAAATTATATGCGTTTCCCTGATGCTTTTCAGTTTATTAAAGATGTAGCTGTAGATTGGGATGATAGTAAATACTTGGAAGCAGAACCTGGTCAGTACATTACCGTTGCCCGTAAAGCTAAGAATACCAACAATTGGTTTTTAGGTAGTGTTGGTGGTTATCATGACCGTACTTCAAATATTGATTTTAGCTTTTTGGACGATAAGCAAAACTACATTGCAACTATTTATGCGGATGCAAAAGACGCAAATTATTTAACCAATCCGCAGGCTTATGTAATTACTAAAGTTGTGGTTGATAGTAAATCTAAACTAAGCCAATTTGTTGCACCAGGTGGTGGTTATGCCATCAGTATTTATCCAGCAACTAAAGACCTTATGAAAGGTTTAAAGAAGTTGAAATAAGCTTTTTGCTGATAATTGAAAAACCTCCATTCTTGATGAAAAGATGGAGGTTTTTTGGTTTTATAATTTTGTCATGTCGACTTTAGGAGACATCGCACAAGCAAAGCTTTGAATCTATCTTTGATTTGTAATGTGGCAACTTATTTGTGAGGCCTCTCGTTTCCTCTAGGTGACGCTCTTTTTTTCGTCATGT
>JBKJLB010000386.1:0-3334 GCA_046597075.1 Pelobium sp. | reverse complement strand
GAAATAAACCATTACAGGTACGCCAACCACAAATAGAAAAATACCCCAACCAATCATCCAATAACCTAATGTGCCATGAGCTAATAAATCGTTCAGATGATAATCAAAAAAGAAAGAGTAATCTAACGGCCACATGTTTTTGAAGTCCATTGATGGGAGCATCAATTTGCTCATGATATTTGGAATTAAAAATGCGAAAGCTATTTGGAAAAATAAAACGGAGGTGGTTCGTAGCAGTTGATAGTTATTATGACGGTATTTAATGTACATTCTTATTGCCATAGTTGTCATCACTAAACAATATAAGAAGCCATACAAAAACCATTGAGAAGCTTCAGAGCCGCTAAGTGCTAAACTCAAAGGATCAACTAATATAACCCAGTTGGTAATATATGCTGGCCCTTTGTAAAGAAAAATATAAAACGATATTAAGCCAGCCGCAAATACAAAAGCTATTACACCGCGACTTGTAATGCCTTTCTTAAAAATGTCATTATGTTTAATTCCTGCAACTGGCTCAATAAACATGGCTGGAATCATAAATAAAAGCCCACCAATGGTACAGCCAATAAAGCAGATGAAAAATAACAGTTGTTGATTGTCTTTTACAAAGCCAATACTGCTTTTTTTGACAATAGGGAAAGTGTATTCCGCATAAATTACTTTATCCCACTCTTGTTTATTCTTAAACTCGTTGTTTACACTATTGAATGCCCTATTAAAATCACTGATAAATTCTTTATTACTAGTATATTCTTTGTCGAGCATACTGCTTAACGCTGGTTTTAGTAATGTTTGATGATTAGTGTCGGCTATTGTTTCTGTAAAAACCTTTTCAGTCAATTGATATTTCCCCAGAAAAGGTAAAGCTATAAATAAGCCAAAACAAGCAAGAAATATGATTAAACCGATTTGACGAATGATTTTCATGATTTATATTTGTAATCAGGCATTTAAAAAACTAAAAATTTCTTTTTTGGGGCTTTCGCCTGATGCTGTGGAAATGCCTTATTAAAGCTTTCAACAATATCTCGATGGTAATTTTTATAAAATTCTGGATCAAAAAAACCTTTATCCAGCTCAGATATACATTTTGATATACTCACCTTATTTCTGATCCAGTCATCTGCGATTACTTGTTTGAAACGGATTCCAAAAAAATTAAAGCCTCTTAATTCGGAATCTGCTTTGCCGAAGTTTGCTCTTAAACTAATTTTCCCATTTGGATGTTCCCAATAAAAAGTTTCTTCATCCTCGAATGGAAGTCTAAACATTAAGCCATAAGTTTGGTATTCAATGTCTAGGAATTTTGCCGAGTTGAACCAAATACCTCTATCGTATTTTGTTGGTGTTCCACATATTGTTTTAGCTAAAGCCTTCCCTTGCATACGACCTGTATACCACAATTGTTCAATAGGCGGATGCTTTTCTTTTGGACTTGTGAATTGTGCGCAATCGCCTAAAGCATAAACATCAGGAATGTTAGTTTCTAACGATTCGTTTACCAATACGCCTCTATCTGTTTTTAATGATGTGTTTTTTAAGAAATCTATATTTGGAGTAACACCAGCGGTTAATCCTACAAACTGACATTTTATCTCTTTGCCTGTTTTAGTAATAATCGATTTTACCTTTCCATTTTCATCAGAAAGAATTTCTTCTAACTCAGTCTCAGTAACTAAATTAATATGATGTTCAGCAATGTGTTTTCCAACTAAAAGGGCTTCCTCTTTAGGTAAAACATTGCTCCAGTATTCTTTTTCACGAATCAAGAAATTAACTTTTATGCCTCTGCTATTTAGCATTTCGGCCATTTCTATTCCTATTAATCCTCCACCAACTATTACTGCTTCACTAACGCCAGCTGTATTTTCTTCCATTAACTCTACATCTTGTTTGCTGTAAAGTCCTTGTACTCCTTTTAAATCTTGACCCTTCCATCCAAATTTATTGGATTTTGAGCCTGTTGCAATTACTAGTTTATCGTAAGGTATTTCTTCTCCAACAATTGTTTTTAGTGATTTAGCCTCAAAATCTATTTGATCAACAAAAGCATTTTTTAATTCAATTCTGTTTTTCTTCCAAAACCAATCCTCGTAAGGTTTTGTATGCTCGTATTTCATGTGTCCCATGTAAATGTACATGAGGGCAGTTCTTGAAAAAAAATGTTCAGATTCTGAAGAGATAACCAAGATGTCATGGTTACTCTGTTTCCGAATGTATCTTGCTGTTGTTATTCCGGAAATTCCGTTACCTATGATTACTATTTTCATACAAGGTTTGAGCGTATTTTGCTGCTTAGTAGGATTAATAATATTTACCTTACAAAGTAATTTAATTATTTACCATTCAAGTTCCAATTGTAATCAAGGTAATCAATTTTAGTATTGTTGTTGATTTTAGTACTTGAATACTTGTTAACAAAATTAACGACACTCCCTTCGGACTTTACGAAATCAGCTTTGTACCAATCAAAAAGGTTGGATAAAGATGACTTATCTGTAGAAATTTTATTGAAAGCAGGGTTATTTAATGCTGCTTTGGTATTTGAAGTTAAAAGACCTTGTACATTTTCTGCTGTGTAAGCCTGATTCTTTAATGTTGGACAAGATACAGCAGCACAATTAACCGCAAAATGGATTCTTGCATCAAATAAATTACCGCCTAATAAAATCTTTTTTTCGATATCATTTAAGGTTAAAGTTTTACCGTTAAACTTGTAGGGAAGGGCTTGGTCCCAAACTTTTCCACCAGCAATACTTAATATTGATTTTAAAGGGTAATTTCTTAAAATTTGATCGATGGTTAATGCGTTGTAAGCATTTATCCAATAAGCTAATTGCTCATTTTTAGTTAAAGATGAAGTATTAATTTTAGTTAAGGAATTAATATAGGTATCCAGTTTTGCTTTTGACTTTGAAAATCCAGCATAGTTCACTAATCCTTTGTCGGATACATAAGTTTTCAAAAGTTGATCAAATGAAGAATGATTTACAGATAAACTCTCGGAAGTCTTGACTTCATTTTTAGTAGAGTTAATTATCTCTTTTTCCTTTGAGGGATTAATCATCCCCTTAGTTTCTGAAGGTTTAATAACTTCATCAACTTTTGCAGGATTAATCACCGTTTCTTCTTCTATAGGGCTATCAATTTCTTCTGATTTTGATGATATAGTATTTTCCTCTTTTGAGTCTTTCGAGTCGTTTTGATTAGAATTTGCGCTACAACTAACTGTAAATAATATAAAAGTTAGCGCAGTTATGATATAATTTAATTTTTTCATGATTTAAAGGGTTTGGAATGAATTACGTTTAATGACCTCATTAAGTTTTAT